>CAZLPC010000555.1:0-2386 GCA_964561305.1 uncultured Anaerolineae bacterium | reverse complement strand
TTGGCAACCGCCCAATAGTCGCCTTCGGGATGAAACAACGGACGCGTGGAGCCGACCAGAATACTAACGCTAAGGGTGCTGGGGGGCGTTGTGTTGGTTAAGTCCCACAGGCGCACGCCCCAATCGAAGCCGAGACTAAGGGCGAGGGGTTGGGTGGGGTGCAGCGCCAAAATGTCGGCGCTGCCCACATGCCCGTTGGCCAGCACGCGGCTACTGTTGTTGGCCACGCTATAGAGGCGGATTGCGCCGTCATAGCCCGCATAGGCCACGACGGCCCCGTTGGGGCTAGTTGCCAGTTGATCCAAGAAATTGAGCGGACTGTTGTCTTCAAAGACAATGGCCTCAGTGTCGAGATCGACCACCCAAAATTCACCACCCACTATAGGATCAGCTCTAAAGCGGCTTTGTACCAGTGCAACAAGGTTATCAGCAGTTTCGCCGATGGCCTCGCTCCGATAGACGGCGGTCGAACTTCCTTCTTCGGCGGTGTTGATGAGGGTTTCTAGAGTGCCAGTGTCCACATTAAAAATGGCCAAGCCGTTGCCAACGCTGGCCAGCAAGTGCTTGTCGGTGGGCGAAAAACGCAACCCGCTGATGATGTAAATTTGGCCCTGATCGCTAGAGTCCCACATCACGTCGCCCGTGGTGATGTCTATGAGCATAAGGTGGTCGTTGTCACTAGCCACCGCCACCCATTGATCGTTGGCGCTAACACCTATGGCCCGAAACCAATCGTTTTGCAATTCCACCGTTTGCAACAATATGCCCTCGGCGGTGTCCCATTGGCTTAAGGTGGCGGGAATGAGGTCGTCGCTTTGAGTGGTGGTGTTCTGCACCGTGTACAAGCGGCTGCCATCGGCATTAAAACGCAGCGCCACCACCGGCTCCGCGTGCGGCAACGTGCCCGTCAGGCTGCCGCTACGATCATAGAGGTACACCTCGCCGCTAGCCACCGCCACTGCCACGCCCAAGTGCCCCACGGCGGCTCTGGGTTGGTCGGTCACGTTGTCATAGGCCAAGAGTGGGGCGGTGGGCTGCACATCAGAGAGGGTGTCATAGACCCAGATGCTAGTGGTGGTGGCAGCCACAAGGGTAGTGGTGTCCCACCAGCCCATGTCTAGGATGCGCCCACGCCCCAACACATCCACCACTTGCACACTGCTGGCGGTGGCGGGGCTGATGGCTGTGGGGCCTTGCCCAACGGCAGTCGCTGGCCACAGCGCGGGGGCCAGCATCAACAAAAATAATAGTCCGACCAAAACACGTTTCATCTCTTAGCTCCTTGCTTAGAAAGCCACAGACTGCTAATCTTCTACTGATGGATTATACAGAGAAAGCAGGGGTTTATGGCAAATTTACAAGACAAGCTGAACCAGTTTATGAACCAGACTATTGAGATAACAACCTTTGGCAGCGATGGCAGCGAAAAAGCCGAATTGCTAGAAGTAGGCGACGATTATATTGTGGTGAATCCGGCGACGGCTTGGGATGCCAAAAAAGTGCGTCTCATTCCGTTTGCAGCCATTGATAACATTGAAATCATCATCAACGCTGATGGACGCAAGTCATCCTAGCAGTAACATGGTTTATGTGGTAAAGTTGGTAGGGTGCGCCGGATGGGCCGAGATTTTATCGGCCCAAACAGCTAGGCATAGCGCAAAATGTCGGCCACCGTGCGGCGGGCCGCGCTAAGTGAAGGCCATAAGCTGCCCATCAACGCAATGATCACCGCGCCCACCAAGCCAAACAGCACCGCCACAGGCTGAAACGCAATGCCATATTGCCCAATGGGTAGCGCCGCCTTTAGCACCTCGGCTAACAAATAGGCCACCGGTATACCCAGCAGCCACGCCATAACGCCCACCAACAACCCCTCGACTAAAAATTGCACTGCAATAGCGCTTGAACTGGCCCCGATGGAGCGCAACACGCCAATTTCGCGCTGGCGCTCGAACACGCTGATCGACAGCACCACCACCAAGCCGATAGCGCCAATGCCCGACATTACGCCCGATGCAATGTTAAAGACCCAGCCGGCGGTGGCAATTTGTTCGGCATCGTTTTCTTGAAACTGCACTTGATTAAAATAGCCGCTTAAGACACCATGGGCCAGCAGCAACTCGCGGATGGCGCTGGCGCGGTCGTCAATTTGGCTGGCATTCAGGGTGTCGTCGTCATAGCGCAGCCACAAGACATCGGCTTTGGCGAGGCCGTTGGTGGCCGCCGAGAGCGCGTTAAGATTGGCCCACGCCGCACTTAGCCGATAGTTATCCAGCCCAATCACTTCAAAGTCGAAACGAATGTCATTATAAGTCAGCACAACGGTATCACCCACGTCCACATTCAGCAATTCGGCGATGCGGCGCGACAACACAAGCCCATTATC
>CAZLPC010000554.1:0-2393 GCA_964561305.1 uncultured Anaerolineae bacterium | reverse complement strand
CGGCAACTGCTGAAACCAGTCTAAAATATATTGGCCATGAATGCGCTGTTGTGTGCCAGCCAAACGACCGCGCAAGCGCAACTTATCTCGAAAGCGCCATAAGTGCCGCGTTTGCTGCACAAATTGTTGGCGGCGCAATGTTTCGGCTGGGGTTGGCTCGGTTTGCAACAGCCAATCGGCCAATAACTGGCCGCCTTCATGGGTGATAGCTGTATCCAGCAGGTGCAACAGCGAGCGTGTGCCTACTAAGTTAATATCATAGGCAAACGGATGATCATCAGAAACTTCAACGCTAATCGGTGGGGGTAGTTTTTCCCAATCAATGGTCATTTGGGCAACATGTTGCTGTTTAATGTCGTGCCAATTGCGATAATGCGCTAGTCGCGCCTCAATGCGCCGATGCCGATAAACTGTCCACGCAAAAATCGTCATTGCTGTCACAAAAATAATAGCCCCAACTACTGTCGCTATAAATTCAAACGCAAGCAGGCCGCTCAATCCCCCGCCGAAAAACGCCCATAGTCGTCGTCCTGACCATCGGTTGCTTTGGGTTTGCAAGGCGCTGTTATAACGATGGAGTTGGGTAATTTGGCGCTGTTGCTGACGTAAAAGATGAGCTTTTGCATCAATTGGCATTGACATCTCTTCCAAGTTTTTGCATAATATCAAATGAAGATGGCGATGTAGCTCAATGGCAGAGCACCGGACTCATAAGCCGTAGGTTACTGGTTCAAATCCAGTCATCGCCACATAAAAAGCCTGCTGATTGTAGCAGGCTTTTTTGCACTTTGGCATATACATCAATATCGTTGTTGGTCAAACGGCATGTGATTTAAAGCAAAAATAGGCATCATCTGCGATGCCTATTGTAGGGGAGTAGACCTTAAGTTGATGCTTAAGGTTTAGGTTAGCATGTGGCGGCCACGACCAGTAATCAGCACAACAACCGCTAAGATCAAGAACCCGAAGAACAGCAATTGTGCGATACCAGTGGCTGCACCAGCGACACCACCAAAACCCAACAAACCAGCAATGATGGCGATTACAAAGAACAACAAAGCCCAACTTAACATTGCAATTTCCTTTCTTATAGATGCGATTCGTTACTGTCATTAATTTAACATGGGAAAGGTTTACCAAAGGGGGTTAGGCGACCAAACCTTGATTAGGTGAGGTGGTGGATATTGTACTCAGTGAAGTGGCTTAAGTAGTTGCTTTGCTCAGGATAAAAGAGCCTACTTTTGGAAAGCAGGCTCTTTTTGATGACGTACAGTAGTTAGCTGGCGATAATAGGCGCAATCACCAACGCGATAATGGCCAACAGCTTCAGCAAAATATTCAAAGATGGGCCCGATGTATCCTTAAACGGATCGCCCACAGTATCACCGACCACAGCAGCCTTATGAGCAGGCGAGCCTTTAAATTCGCCCTCGATCAAGCCGGCTTCAATGGCTTTTTTGGCGTTGTCCCATGCACCACCTGCGTTCGACATCATCAGTGCCAACACAAAAGCGGAAGACAACGAGCCAAGCAAAATGCCCACCAGCGTTTCACCACTTACAAAGTCGTTGACAATTGTGCCCTCGCCCAATTTAGTAACCAATGCGACTACCAGTGGCACAGATACGGCCAACACACCGGGGAAGATCATTTGGCGCAAGGCGCTTTGGGTACTAATTTCAACGCACCGCTTATAGTCTGGACGTACCCCTTCTACGCCCTCGCGCAAGCCGGGTATTTCGTCTAATTGGCGGCGTACTTCTATCACAATACCATTGGCAGCTTTACCAACAGCGTTCATGGTACGGGTGCTAAAGAAATAAGGTAACATTGCACCAAACAACAACCCAGTCACAAAACGTGGGTCAAGCACTTCTACACCACCCAAGCCCGTGGTTTCGACAAAAGCAGCGATAAGCGCGAGAGCTGTCATAACGGCGCTACCAATAGCAAAACCTTTGCCTTCGGCGGCCGTGGTGTTACCCAATGCATCCAGCGCATCAGTACGCTCGCGGACAAATGCAGGCAGTTCGGCCATTTCGGCAATACCACCCGCATTGTCGGCCACAGGTCCATACGCATCAGAAGCTAGTGTGATCGCCAATGTAGAGAGCATCCCCACTGCGGCCATGGCCACACCATACAACCCTTCGAGTTGCACGGCAATCAGTGTCACTATAATAACAGTGATAACAGGGGCAACCGTACTTTCCATACCCACGGCCAAACCATTGATGATATTGACACCTGCACCACTCTTTGAAGATTCGGCTAGGCGAAGAGTGGGGGCAGAATGCGAGGAGGTATAGTACTCGGTGCTATAGCCAATGGCCACGCCGCCAATGAGACCTGCAATAGTTGAGAGAATGACAGGCAAGCCCAAGCCCAACAAC
>CAZLPC010000553.1:0-2394 GCA_964561305.1 uncultured Anaerolineae bacterium | reverse complement strand
ATCATGGCGGCGCTAGCCGGATGCCCAAAGCTATTGAAAAAGCCCGACAATGCCGCAAACCCAATCAATACTATCAAGCTGGGGGCCAGCCCAATGCCCAAGCTGGCGATGGCGCTTACTAACAAGCCTACAATCACAACGGGTTTGCGCCCGATGCGGTCGCTGGTGTTGCCGCCTATAATGTTGGCCACAAAGCCCAGTGCACCCATCAGCACAAAGGCATAGGCAATCGTTGTCAGACCCACATCATATTTATCGGCGATATAGATTGTGAAAAATGGATAGAGCATTGTGCCGCCTAAGCGGTCAATGAAGGCGGCCAGCATCAGCACCCAAAATTGGCGCGGATACTCGTTATAGAGCGAATTCCACTGTTGTAACACGTTCAAGCGACGCATCAACGCATCTCTCCTGTGCAATGTAGCGATGGATAGGGTTTTTTGTTGATGTAACGTGAAAAGGGAATTATTTAGGCGGAGCGTATATTTTATGAAATAATTTTATTCTAAACGAAAAGAATTGTCAAGCAATCTTAATGGGTCATAAAAGTTCATAATGACTTGCCAAAGCAACGCTTATGAAACATAATTTCTATAAATTGCGCTTGCCTTCGCGTTCGTTGCCGCGCTTAAAATTGCCAGTAAATCGCGCCATCACCAGCTGCGCCTCGTCATCATCTGCGCCCTCCACTTGCTGCAAGAACTTTTGCGCCTTTGGGCCAGCCAAGGTCACCACCAGCTTGCCATACCAATAAATCAGCACTTTTTTGCTTTTGGTGATTTGATAGTCGAATACATCCTCTTGTGGAGATGGTGGAGGGCTGTTTTCGCTCATTAGATGATGCTCCTTAAGCAACGGCTGATTAGCACTGTCAATCATTATATAGTAACTAACAAAAATTTTCAAGAATGTTTTATGGTTCATAAAAGACCATTTTCATCGAATGATGCGTTACTGTGGGCTGACAATATGTGCTATGTTTCACAATCGGAGTGATTGGAGTATAATTCGGCGATAGCTTAAAAAACGCCAGCACCCCATAACACATAAGGATTAACGATGCGCTATCCAAAAGCCGACTTTAGACAGCTTGACTTGCAGGTGCATTCCCTCTTGACCACGCCACGCCTAATGGATGTGTGGGCCATTCCGCTTGAAAATGGGGGCGCTGGCCGTACCCTGCAAGACTTTCTTGATATGGCAGAAAACACCCGTGCTAGGGATGTAAATCCGCTCGTGCGTGGCTTGTTTTGGGTGCGCCACCAGTTGGGGCGGTTGTTCGGGTGGGATGGGGCAGCCACCGCCAGCCAGCCAGCACCGGCCAGCTATGTAGACCGCATTCCCGACGAGTTACGCGCAGCTTCTTTAGATGAAGTGGGGTTGATACGTGGGCCAGTGCGGATACTCTATCGGCTAGAAAACGAGCTGTTGGCCGAAGTGATTAATGCCACCGTTCATGCCTTCATTAGCTTCAGCGTGTTTGCCCGTGACGACGGCTATGTGGCCTATTTGGGGGTGTATGCCATCTATACCAAGTGGTGGACGCGCTATTATTTGGCGCTAATAGAACCGTTTCGACAGTTTATCGTCTATCCAATGCTGATTAAAACCGTCCAAAAACGCTGGCAACAATCCATGCACTAGACCCATAGCCCCTCACAAGGGTGGTTTTTTGAAAAGCCAGTCTGGGCCTTGATAAACCTCACCCCCTCAATCCCCCTCTCCCTATTAATAGCTGTTGCAAATGCCAATTGTTGTTTTGCTGGGAGAGGGGGACTTTTGTGTGGTTTCATGCCGACAATTCTGCATGAATACGCCATTCTGGGAATTGCAGCGTGCAAAGCCCCTCTCCCCGCAGACGAAGCCATATTATTTGTGTGGTTTATTACGGGGAGAGGGGTTGGGGAGAGGTGAAGCCGACCGCGTGAGGTCGCTCCGAAAAACACACCCCTTTTAGCTCATGGCCACCTACCACTCAAGGCGCGGCGGCCCGTCAAACTGGGCCACCAAGCGCTCTAGTTCGTGGTCATAGTGCGGGGCAACGCGCCCCCAGTCATAGTGGCTAATGTGTTGTTGCAAGTCTGTTACCGGAACGGGCCATTCGCCCCCAAAGTGGGCCTTCAGCAACCATTCGGGGCTATTGCCGTCATAGAGGCAAGCTGCATGGTGTTGAGGCGCGACCAATGACAGATAGTTGAGACGGTTGGGCAAAATCGGCACGCAGCCGCAATAGATGGCCTCGGCGGTGGCAATCCCAAAAAAATCGTGGTGGGCTGTACTTACGACATAATCACTTTGCCACAGCCACCGTGCATAAGTCGCAAAATCGGGGGCATAGCCATAGTGCACAATTTCAGCGGCCAGCGCATGGCGGGCGGTTTCAAATGCCTCTGG
>CAZLPC010000552.1:0-2407 GCA_964561305.1 uncultured Anaerolineae bacterium | reverse complement strand
AGTGTTAGAGGCCAATGGCATGGAGTTTCATGGGTGGGCTGTGCCAAAAGGCGTAGATGTGGTGGCCGAGGCCGATTTGATTATTGCTGCGGCTACTGTAAAGGGTGTGCGGAGCATGATCCTTGATGTTGAGCCACATCCGGGCTTTTGGCAAGTCGGCAAAGACCCCATCCGTCCCTTTATGATTCGCGTTCGGCGAGGGGTGGGGGGCGATTTTCATATTGGGATGAGCGTTGATCCGCGCCGCCACCATTACGCGCCTATGTTTCCATCCGAGTGGCGACAATTTGTAGACAGTATCTTGCCACAAACCTATTGGTCGTTGTTTGAGCGTGACTATGAAGATGTATTAGACGAAGTATATGATGTGTGGGGCAATTATGGCCTACCCATTTATCCTGTGTTACAGGGGGATGCGCCAGTTAAAGAAATGGAAGAAGCCCGCGCCTATGCAATAAACTTTCATAATGCACAGGGCCTTAGCTGGTGGCGGGCAGGTGTGATTAGCGCCGCACAATTTCCAATTATTAATCGCCCCATGACCCCTGTCCCATCGCCAGTTGATCCCCAGCCGCCCCAAAATGGCCGCTATGGTCTTGAAATTGTGATTACCCCCCAATCGCCCGGCTTTCGGGCCGGATCACATGTTGCCACCGCCGTAGACGATTTGCTGCGAACCTTTAATGGCACATGGGGTTGGGATACGCGCTATAAGACCACGCGCAATGATGCCAGCCAAGTGTGGGCGCTGTGGGATCCCAACTTGGCAGAAAGCGGCTGGTATGAAGTGGCGGCCTTTGTGCCAGCCCGTCATGCCACGACCACTAGTGCCCGCTATAAACTGCATGGTGCTACTCCTGATGGGAGGGAGTTAACGATTCCAATCAATCAGTCGGCTTATAATAATTTGTGGGTCCCGCTGGGTGTCTTTCAGTTTGATGCCAACAATCCTAAGGCGGGGGTGGTGTTCTTAAACGATCTTACTTACGAAACCGACCGCTCGATTGTCTTTGATGCCATTCGCTATCGTCAAATTTTGGGACGCACCCCCGGCAGTGAGTATCTGGCCGACGGCTATGATGCCCCCATTGGCACACGTGAAGAACGCACCAGTAAGCAGGTGTGGCCGGGCCATTGGTTTGATGCAACAGGCCATGCCAAGCGTTATTTTGCGGGCACACCTCAAGAAGCCTATCATACAGGGGCCGACCTAAACTTGAATCGGCCCTACTTTGATGCGGATGCCCATAGTCCCGTTTATGCAGCAGCATCAGGCACAGTGACATTTGCAGGTCGTTTGGCCGGGTGGGGCAATGTTATCATCATCCGCCACGATCCGTTATTAAGCACGGGGCGTGTGATGTTCAGCCGCTCGGCACATGTGAAAGATGTGCGTGTGCAAGTGGGGGATCGGGTGCAGCGTGGCCAACAAATTGCCAATGTTGGTAATGCCGAAGGATCTCAGCCCTATCATCTACACTTCGATCTTAGCCCTACCGATGTACTTGAAAAAGCACCTTGGGACTGGCCGCGCCTTGATTTGGCACGGTTACAGAAAGATTATGTTGATCCGCGTGCTTTTATTGAAGTGAATCGTCCGCCCGAAAGCTAGCGCTTGCCTTGATGTGGTTAGCCCAAAAACGCCCCTTCAATCTCGGCGAACCCGTTTAGAAAGTTGCTCACATCCATCGTTTTGCGCCCAGCTAGTTGAAGCTGGCTGGGTGCAAAGCAACCTTCACTCGCACCAATCAACATGGCGTAACCGTGATAATTGGTTTTAACTTGGCCGGTTGGCAGTGCAATATCTGGCACAGGCTGGCCCGCGATAATCTTCAATAGTTGCCCGTTCCAATGTGTAAATGTGCCCGGCCATGGAAAAAACGCCCGCACGCGCCGATCAATCTCGATAACAGATTGTCCCCAATTTATACGACCATCTTCTTTTTCAATGCGTGGTGCATACGTAGAAAGTGCATCATCTTGGGATTGGGGCGCAATTTTGCCCGCAACAATACTGCGTAATGTGTCGAGTAGCAACGGCCCACCAATCATTGCCAGCTTGTCATGTAACGATTGGCCCGTATCAGTGGGTGCAATTACAACCACGCCTTTTTTGAGCATTGCACCCGTGTCTAAACCCGCATCCATTTGCATAATCGTCACACCTGTTTCGGTATCCCCATGCAAAATAGCTGCCTGAATGGGCGCTGCACCACGCCAACGGGGTAGCAACGAGGCATGAACGTTGATGCTGCCATAGGTAGGTAGGTCTAATACATTTTGGCGCAAAATTTGACCATACGCTGCTACCACATGAAAATCGGGTTGCCAAGTAGTGAGTTGCTGCATGACAGCTTGGCCGCGCAATTTTTCGGGCTGAAATATGGGCAAGCCATGCGCTAGGGCC
>CAZLPC010000551.1:1326-2409 GCA_964561305.1 uncultured Anaerolineae bacterium | reverse complement strand
CATGACGAGGGTTGCTCGGTTACAGGGGGCTATGTCTATCGGGGCGCAGCATTGCCTGCTTTGCAAGGCACATACATTTATGGCGACTATTGCTCGGGACGGATATGGACAGCCACACGCCAAGCCGACGACACATGGGCCAGCCAACTTTTTATGGAAACCAATTTCGTCATTTCGTCGTTTGGCGAGGATGCCAATGGCGAACTATTGCTCGTGGATTATAAAGGTGGTATTTATCGGCTTATACCTAAATCGTAAGTTTTGACATAGACATGCCTACCAGATGCGTTACAATGGTGGGCGTTTTGGAAAGCGTTAAGGAGCATGGGGCAATGAAACCAACCGCACGCCAAGTGGCATGGCAACGCTGGCAAATTATCAGTGAGCTTGTCGGCGATTTACACGCACGCGCAATTACATTGTTATTTTATTTTACAGTAATGGTTCCTTTTGGCATTGGCGCACGTTTATTTGGTGATCTGATCGATCTTAAAACCACTAGCGGCTGGCTAGACCGCGCTCCTGTACTTTCATCCTTAGATAACGCACGGCGACAATCTTAAAACCACTATGGCAAATTATATTCTCGGTATCTCCTGCTATTATCATGATTCGGCGGCGGCTTTGCTAAAAGATGGTGAGGTCATCGCTGCGGCCCAAGAAGAACGATTCTCGCGCAATAAGCACGACAGTGGCTTTCCTACACTAGCAGTTGCATTTTGCTTGCAAGAGGCCGGCATTAGTGCTGATCAGCTTGACTATGTGGTGTTTTATGAAAAGCCTCTGGTCAAGTTCATCCGCATTTTGCAAACCGCTATTGCTACATTCCCGCGAAGTTGGAAAAACTGGCGTGAGGCTATCCCCACTTGGTTTCGGCAAAAATTGTGGATTAAAAACCACATTATGAACGAAATTGGTATAAAACCCGACCGCATTTTGTTTTGCGATCATCATCATGCTCATGCAGCTAGCGCTTTCTATGCTTCGCATTTTGAGGAAGCTGCTGTATTGACGGTTGATGGCGTGGGCGAATGGACGACCACTACGCTGGGCACGGCCAAAGGCTCTTTTGATGGCAGCGTA
>CAZLPC010000551.1:0-1316 GCA_964561305.1 uncultured Anaerolineae bacterium | reverse complement strand
AATATACGCTTCACATACATCGTCCACATACACATAGTCACGGACAATTTTGGGGTTCACCAATGATGGCAGCGTACCTTGCGAGATTAATCTCTTTGCCGAGCAAAAATTTCCGCATTCAATCGGCTTGCTCTATTCTACGTTTACGGCGTGGTTAGGCTTTCAGGTCAATGAAGGCGAATATAAAGTGATGGGTATGTCGCCCTATGGCCAGCCGCGCTATGTGGATAAGGTCTATGAGGTAGTGCGTGTCAATGACGATGGTAGCTTCCGCCTTAATATGGATTATTTTTCCTTTCATTGGTCATTAAACGACAGCTTTAGCCTCAAATTTGTGAAGTTGTTTGGCAAGCCGCGTGTTAAAGAAAGCGACTTCTTTACCACAGCCACCAATCCTGAAAAAGCCGGCCTGCCCGAAACCGAGCAAAATCAATATTATGCTGATGTCGCAGCCAGCATTCAACAAGTGACTGAAGAAATTTTGTTGAAAACGCTGATCCATCTTCAGCAGCGCACGGGCCAAAAACACTTGGTCATGGCGGGTGGCGTAGCCCTTAACAGCAAAGCCAATTATCGCTTGTTGTTTGAAACCCCGTTTGAGGAGATATTCATTCAGCCCGCCGCCGGTGATGATGGCGGGGCTTTGGGCGCAGCCTTGTGGGCCTATCATGAAGTATTGAAGCAACCGCGCAAATATGTGATGCAACACGCCTATTATGGCAGCGAATATAGCAGCGATGACATTCGGGCCTTTTTAACAGAGAATAATATCCCCTTCGAGATCTTTGAAGACGATGCCGATTTGATCAACACTGTGGCCGATGGCATTGTGAAGGGTGAAATTGTGGGCTGGTTTCAAGGGCGGTTCGAGTGGGGGCCGCGGGCACTTGGCAATCGTAGTATTCTCGCCGATCCGCGCCGCGCCGAGATGAAAGATATCGTAAACGCCCGTATCAAATTCCGCGAGCCATTCCGCCCCTTTGCACCTGTTGTTATGGCCGAACACGCCGAGGACTATTTTGAGTTTCCAGATATTGCACGGCACAGTGGCGCACGTTATATGCTGATGGTGGCCCCTGTAAAGGCCGACAAGCAAGCCCAAACCCCCGCCACAACCCACGAAGGCGGCACTGGCCGCTTGCAACTGGTGGATCGCGCTACTAACCAACGCTATTATGATTTGATCAAGGCATTTTATGAGCGAACGGGCGTGCCTGTGTTGTTGAACACGTCGTTTAATTTGCGGGGCGAACCGATTGTGACAACGCCCCAAAATGCCTATAACACCTTTCGGGCTAGCGGCATTGATCTGTTGG
>CAZLPC010000550.1:0-2412 GCA_964561305.1 uncultured Anaerolineae bacterium | reverse complement strand
CGGCGTCCGCGGCGCCTTCCGGCCGGATGAGTTTGATCGCACAGGGCCGCTTGATCTGCTTCTGAACGCCAGTCGTTGTCTATTAGCCCCCATATACGGTCATCATTAGATTCACTTAATTTTTTAAATACATTCTCGATGCCATTTAAGGCTACAACATCTACCTCATTTTGCCAGCCCTGCCAACGCCCTTCTTTTTGACCTGCATATAAAAAAATGCAGCGATAACCGCATATGGGCCCGAAAATGTCGAGGTCGGAAGGCTGATCGTCATCACCTTCTACATAAAGTGTGCGTTTGCCCCCCAAATCGGCTTGATCACGTAATCGCATTCAACACACTCACATCAAAATTGAAGGTTTCGCGCTCATCAAAAAGCTGCCATGTGCGCGGCGAGTGGGCCGTTACAAACAATTGCCCATCTTGCTCACTCACTGAATCTACCAAATGACTGAGGAGTTGACGGTGCATCGAAACGTGCAGGTGCAAGTCGGGTTCGTCTATGATGGCAATGCCGCCACGATGCAGCCACCGTTCGATCATAAACATCAACACCAGCACTTGGCGCTCGCCCGCGCTCAATTGATCAATAAAATGGGTTTCGCCGTTTTCCACTTGCACCATCAGCCGCAAAGCATTGTCAAAGTCGGCGAGTTGCTTGCCCACATAAAACTGATTGATTTTATCGCGCACCGCATAAAACCATTGCGGATCGCGGATTTTGAGGTTTTGTAGCATGGTCTCTATATGGCCTTGCACCGATTGAGTCGGCTCATAGCCAACCAGCCAACGGTACGGCTCTTCATATTGGGCGGTGCGCTGACCGGAAACGCGCAACGGCAATAGTTGGCGGTTTTCGGCTTCAAAAAAGGCGAGATTGGGCAACACCGCTTCGCGGCTGGCCGCGCCAATTTGCAGGCGTTGGATGGCGTTGTAAAAGTCTTGGGCCCATGCTGTGTTGGGTTCTGGTTCGCGCCAATCCTTCCGTACACTTACACCCGCAAAATAGGCATCGGGCGCTTCGGCTTTTAGCTGATCAATATAGCTCTGTCGAGAGCCTGCATACACCCACAACGGCTTGTCGAGCAGATCGTTAATCTCTATCGCGGCCAAGCCCACGTCTTGCAAAACATCGGAAATGGGAGATGAATGCAAGTCATTAGGGGGTGTCAGTGAAAGCGGCGACAGATAAGCTGGCAGCACCTCCCACAAGGCGGCGATGAGGCGCAGCAGGGTGGTTTTGCCCGATCCGTTGGGGCCGGTGAACAACACCTTACGCAGGGGGGCGTTTGTCCAGTCGTTCCAGAAGGTGAGGTCGCGGTCGGCGGTGGCGGGGCAATCTTTGACGATAAGACGACGAATATACATAGCCATACCTTTCTTATAGAACGGGTTTGTTGCACTTGGGCGACTGTCTGATGACTGTGGCCGTCGAAACAAACGGCCACGCCCATGCTGGCCATTATAGCGTAAAACCAACGGCCAACATCGGACACCCCACTACAATCACAGGGCTTTTGCAAAGTCCCCTCGAGGGGGGCATTTTGGCAACGGCGGGTTAATAATACTCCAAGAGAAAAAATGTTTATCAATTTATGCGCTTAACCTCACCCCCCAAACCCCCCTCTCCCAAAAAACGCTGCGCAGGAGAGGGGGGCTTTTGCCGCTCTGGGAGCTGTTTTTGCTCTCTTCTTTACAACCGAAAGCGGCCAGCGCCTAAGGTTAAACAGGCGACATTTTATGTATTGACTAATTCTTTAAAGAACCATATACCATGCCGCCATTGCTGGTAGCTGTGAACTCAAAACTACCAACTAAAAACTACCGACCCAAAACTGCCAACTCAAAACCGCTTGACAATACTGTGTGGCGTATAGTATATTGATACTGTGCAACGTATAGTATCGTTGCGCGTATAGTATCGTGAGCAACATAGCACTATAGGACGCACAGCACATGACAGAATCAGACGATCAGTTAAAGAATTTTCGGCTAGAGCTGCGGCGCGGGATTGTGGTGCTGGCCGTTCTTAGCCAACTAAAAACGGCCCGCTATGGCTATAGCCTGATTCAAGAACTGTCGGAGCAAGGGCTAGATATTGAAGAAGGCACACTCTACCCCTTGTTGCGACGGCTAGAAAAGCAAGGCTTGTTGGTGAGCGAGTGGGAAGTGGGCGAGGCCCGCCCCCGCAAGTATTACCACATCAGCGCAGCCGGGCGCGAGGTGTTGGCCGCCCTTAGCGCCGATTGGTTTGAAATAGTTGCCGTGATACAGCAGATTCTAAAAGGAGACAACCATGAATGAACTGGTCGAGCGTTATGTGCACCAAGTGGGGCGCAGCTTGCCCACCACCGAACGCGACGAAATAAAGGCCGAATTGCGCTCGCTGATCCACGATCAACTAGAAGATCG
>CAZLPC010000549.1:0-2413 GCA_964561305.1 uncultured Anaerolineae bacterium | reverse complement strand
TCACGGTTCCGGTTTCAGAGAGCGAGACCCGTTGATATAAGCCCCCCGTGTGCGTCGCAAAAAATGTGTCATATTGTTGGGCAGCTTCGCCATTGAGAACGCGGGTGGGTGGTGCTGGTTGATAGTCTGGCCGCAGATTAGTAGAGCCATCCGAGTTGGATGGCGGTGGCAAGTTCCATGGTTGCCAACCTTCGGCAACACGCAAGGTATTGTCGCCACCAATAGCGACATATTCTCCTTCAAAACCCGGATTTTGCAACAGATTGTCGCCATTTTGAGCTAGTGCTGGCGCACTGATCGGCGCAAGCAAAGCCCCCACAACTAAACAAGCCAATAAAACAATGGTCAAAAAACGGTTCATAATGATCTTTCTAGACCCCCTTAGTGTAGTCGTCCGTTTTCACGTAAAACACGCTCAACACTATCAATAAGTTCTTGTGGCCCAAATGGCTTGGTCACATAGTCGTTCACGCGGGCAATGTGCAGCCCCAAAAGCTTATCAATGCTTTGGGCCTTGGCTGTTAGGATAATAACAGGAATTGCACTGGTCTCGGCATCGTTTTTGATTTCTTGATACACTTCCCAGCCATCTACATCGGGCATCATCAGATCAAGCAATATTAAATCGGGCTGAACCTCTTTGATCAACTCAATCCCTTGTCGTCCACCATTTGCGCCATGCACTTCAAGCGTAACACCATCGCTGCGTTTGCGCGACAAGATCATTTTCACCAGATCTATCATCTCTGGTTCGTCTTCTACACAGACGATGCGAATAAGTGTTTGGTTTTCAGCCATGTTTGCTCCGTATTTTGCACATCCGATAGAAATGCACAGATGCCGATGTGTGACAGTTTACCATAGCAGTTTATTTTGCAAAAACAAATTGCCAGAAAATACCCAACCCAACGCTAATGTGGCCAACAACCACCCCACACCAGACACCACTGCGCCACGATAAAAGGCTTGTGGCCGATACTGAAAACGTATATCAGACTCACCAGCGGGCACACAAACACCCCGAAACGTGCTGTTTACCTGTAATAAGTCGGCAGGCTGATTATTTACCGTCACTTGCCAATCTGGATCATATTGATCGCCCAAAACCAAGATATTCTCCCCCGTCGCCTCGACTGCAATCGTCACGCTATTGGGCCGATAGCGGGTGATGCTGGCTGTGCCGCCTTGCCCCGACACTGTGCAGCTAGGTGCTTTGGTGAGCAAAATCACATCGCCACGGTCCACCGCGCCTTGCTGAATACGCTGAATAGCAACCGCGTTGCTGGTCACAATTTCAACCTGTTTTGTAAGGTATGTCCTAGGTAACGCATTGGGATTATCATAGAAAAAATAAGAACTGTCGCTAAGAAGTAGATTAAAATATTGAGCCGACCCAAAGCCATAGTTTTCGAGGGGTTGGCCGGCCACTACATAGCGCACCCCAAACAGACGATTGGTGGCGCTGCCGGGGTCTTCAATAAATGGCCCGGTGGCATCCATTAATCTAAACCAGCCACTCGGTGCGATAGGATCGTACCCTTGTGGGCTATAGTGGCCTATCCAACTGGAGCCGTTGATGATGCCGGGAGGTGCGCCCACTTGAATAATACGCCCGTTATTTTGGGGCAAAGTGGCGGTCGCTGCTTGCCATACAGGTGACAAAACAACCGATTCGGCATTTAAAAGCGGCCAAGACATCCACCATACGTTTAACACAGCCACCACACCCAGCGCACCCAGCCCTAGCTGGGGCCGATAGTGCCATCCCCACAGCGCCATAAGGCTGGCCCCCAAAAACGCTGCCGACCACCCCATTTGTTGGGCTACAAATTCTGCTTGCGCGGGCTCGTGGGCCACCTCATCGCGCAGTAGACGAAAGGCCAATGCCCCACCCACGCAAATCAGCATCAACGGCAAACCCACCCGCCGCAAAACCCGCCCCATCCTATGCTGGCTAGCGTCTTCGTTTTGTTGCAGATGGGTAAGCCCCAACGCCACCACCAAGCCCAAGCCCATGCTACTAAGGATCAAAAAGCGCCCCGGCGCACGAAACCCACGCGCAGGTGGCACAAGATAATATTGCAGCGCATACAAGCCACCACTTACACCGACCGCCATCACTATACCGCAAATAATTAAGCCAACAGCCAAGCGTTTTTCGCGCCGATAACCACCTAAAAACAAGAAGATAATCGGCAACCAACCAGCATAGGCTGTCATCTCCTCATAAAACGGCTCACCCCAATAACCCTCATCATCTAGCGGTGTGCCAAAAGTATCGGGAATAACAAGCGTTGCTAATTGACGGGGCGGAACGGCGTGTTGATCAGCAAAATCAAGTGAATCTAGGGCTTGGCCGCGTACTGTTTGGTCTTGATAGTCTAGCGTTGGCAACCACGCTCCTGCACCCAAT
>CAZLPC010000548.1:0-2431 GCA_964561305.1 uncultured Anaerolineae bacterium | reverse complement strand
GTCCAACAGTTGCAGCGCATCGGTGGTATAGCCGCCCACGTCAATCACGGCCACACGCCCATCCAATACATCGGTATCCACTGGGTCGCCCTTGTCGTCATAGGCCAGCGCCAAGGCCGCCGCCAAGCCTTCGGGCAACACGGTGACATCAGTCACATCATACGAAAACGGCTTTTTCTCATCAGAAAGCGCAATTTCAATGTTGCCCAGAAAGCGCTCTTTGACCATTTGCGGCTTTTCAGGAAAATTTTTGGCATAGATGCCGGGCGGCATAAACAAACACAAATGCACGGGGCCGGGCTTAATGCCCAAGCGTGTGAGCGCCACCGCCGAAAAAAAGCGGTGCGCCTCGCCGCCATAGCGATTGGCCCCAGTGTGGCGTTCCATGGCGCGACGGCTGACGGTGGTCACGTCGTCGCCCACAATATAGACATGCTCTAGCCAGTGATAGCGGGTGTATTGCAACTCGAATTGCGATACGCCCAATGTGCGGTCAGTGCCAGCAGCGCGGACGCTAGGAAAATGCACCATCTGTTTGCCGTCATAGGCATTCACCAATAGATTGCCCGCATCTACCGACACTTTTTTAACTTTGGTTGACTTGCTACTCATGTACGCGACTCCCATTGTTGTTTTTTTGTCCATAATGCCATGCGCTAGAATCCGTTTGCCCCCATCCACCACAAGCGACGAAGGCGTTTTATCGGTTCCAATCAGCCTATAACGAGAAGCCCATCAGCCCCTTGGCCAAGTTGTCGGCGGCCTTGCCTTTTTCGCCCTTGGCCGCCGTCACCATCAGGTCGCTGGCATCCAGCGCATCATGCGGCGCGGCGCGGGTGTTGCGGGGCAGGGCCCCACCGCCATGCTGCCCCAATGTGGCGCTGCGTTGGCGGGCCGCTTCGCTCAGGCTCACCGAATCGGCCAACGACTTAACGGCGCGGGCCAGCTCTAGCACGTCATCGTTGCGATACTCGCTGGCCAACAAGCGCCCCACCGCCGGATAAAGCTCAATCAACACATCGGTGTTGCCAGCCTCTAGGTCGGCAACCAGTCGTAAAGCATTACGCAACATCGGGCTAAAACGTCGCTGGGCTTTCCATGCGACCACGCTGTTATAAATCTCTAATTCGTCAGCTTTGCTAAGATCAAGCCGCGTCGTAATCTGCTTGGTGTGCGATTTTTGTCGGGCCATGTCTACCTTACCTACTGTTTTTGAACACATTCAGCACCT
Source organism: uncultured Anaerolineae bacterium (assembly GCA_964561305.1). Lineage (GTDB taxonomy): Bacteria > Chloroflexota > Anaerolineae > Aggregatilineales > J027 > J027. The sequence goes on along the minus strand of CAZLPC010000548.1, from coordinate 1,200 downwards.
AGTTTAACACATCTTGGCGGGGCCGAAACCATCTGAGAGGCGCTTTAACCAACGCTGTTATCGCGCTAGGTGTGCTAAAATATTGGCCACAATGAAGCGATTAGGAGCCGATTATGTCTATGGTTGCACTGCAAATTTCATGGGATACACTCGTCGAGACGCTGCGCAACTTAAGCTGGGACAAGCAATGCACCCTGCTAGAATTGCTCGAAACATGGGTGGACGAAAAAGAAGCCAACATAGAACTCTCGGATGAAACCAAAGCCAATCTAAACCAAGCACTACAAGAAGCTGAGGCAGGTGAAACGGTAGCATGGGAGACCGTTAAAAAGAAACTCACTCGTGATGAATGATGTATCGGCGTTCTTTAACCAAGTTAGCCGAGAAACAACTTCTGAAGCTGCCTAAAGCGGTACAGCTTCGTATCGAAGCGGCAATAGACGGCCTTGCGCCCACCGCAATGCAAGAAGCTACAAGGCACACCCGACCAGTATCGGATTCGAGTTGGCAATTATCGGATCGTATATCGCATTCAAGATGCTGTTTTAACCGTCTTGATTCTTGAAATTGATCATCGCAAAGACATTTATCGCCCCTAGCCGGGTTGTGGGCGTGGCTTCTTAACGGCTACCTTAGGCCCTAGCAAAGTGGGGCTAAGGTAGCGGGCTTATGCTACAATGGCCCTATAGATATATATCAAGCGATATTCATCAAGTGCCCAACGAAGGATAACAACCGCATGGCCCGCCCCACCGCCCTTATCCGCCCCAGCTTCCCCACCGACTACACCAGCATTCTGGAACGGGTGCGCGAGGTTGACCCCATCCGCTATAGCCGCACGCGCAACTATCTTGACGGCGGCGTGAGCTATCTGTCGCCCTATATCACGCATGGCGCGCTCAATCTGCCCCAAGTGCGCGACATGGTGCTAGCAAACTATAGCGCCCAGCAAGCCACCGATTTCATCTTTGAACTAACATGGCGCGAGTTTTTCTATCGGGTGTGGTGGCAATTGGGCGATGCGATTTGGCAAGACATCAAAGACCCCCAACAAGACATCCGCACCTTTGCCGTGCCCACCGCCCTCACCGATGCCCGAAAGGCCAAGTCCACCGGCACCGAACGAGTCTCCGATCGCGTCGCCCCACATGTTGCCGCGCGCGCTCAGCGGGTCATTGCCGAGGGAATCATCGGCAATGA
>CAZLPC010000547.1:0-2431 GCA_964561305.1 uncultured Anaerolineae bacterium | reverse complement strand
ATCCCCCAATAAGATGCTGCACGCACTCATCGCCCCACACATAATAGGCGGCAAGTATCAATTCTACATCGGGTGCTGTGGGGTTGATTTGAGGCTGATGGCGCTTTAACTCGGCAATCAAATCATCCCGGTTATACAAGATAGCATCGGCAATAATCGTTAAATGACCGCGTGTGAAGGGCTGTTGTTCATATTCTGACTCGAAGGTTGATTTGAACAAGCGATGCCCCAGCGCCACATTGTCCGTGATAAAGCGCCCTGCCCCGTCAAAACCCCGATACTCGATGCGATTCATCATTTTTTCAAAGGCATCCAGATCAATGGGCTGGCCATCAAACGAAACAATGCCAACAAATCCACTCATGATAACAACCTCGCTATTTGGGATGGCGACACGCGCGCCGGATCAAGGATCACAAAGTCATTGGCCACGTTCAAGCGATCATTAATCACCACATCATGATGCACCACCCACGCATGGCCATCTTTGGCATTGATGCCAATGCGTACATCGGTGGGCAACCCCTTCCAGCGCAACCACCACCATAACAACAAAGACCGCCGCAGGCAGCTTGCATCGGTACGATTAGCGGCACGCTGAATGAGGCGGGCGGTTTGGATAGCAACCAGATGATTTTGCGCGGTGGGGTCTGGGGTTGGCGACAGACGCATGAGCCAACGGCTTGTCCAGCGATAGCCTTTATAATGCAGCGCTTTATCCACCCAAAAAACACAAACCGTTGCTACGCCAATAGCTAGTTGAGTTTTTAGGAGCATAATGAAACGCTGAAGGGATCGAAACATAGCCAAGCTAACAACCTAAGGTTGTACCTCTATCAATTCCATTTGCAACAATTGCTCAATAAAGGCTTCTAGATCTTTTTGTAGGGTTTCGGCATCAATTTCAAATTGCTTGCCTAAAATGTCGAGGGCATCAGAAACAGAGTCAGCAGTTGTAAGAACCTGCCACATCATATAGCCAGTCAGATTTAATGAGTAGTAAACCTCGTTATTTAAGTTCAATAACACCGCTTCATCTTCAAAACGATGAATGAGAACGTTATCAATGGGCAAGACACGTTTTTCCATTATCATAATCACCCTTCCTTAATGACAAATCACAGACTTAATACCCTAAAAGTGATACAAGTTCAACTAAGAATTTAATTGATACAAATCATTTTATAAATGGCGATTTTACACCAATGATATCTCAAAAAATGGGACTATCGTTACGAAAGTTCGGCAAAATATGGCAATATAATAAATAATGTAACATTTGTTAGCCCATGGGCAAGCGTAACACCTACAATACTATTGGTGCGATAGGCCGCAATTCCCCACATCAACCCAGCACTAAATACAAAAACAAGGTCTTCAAAAGAGCGATAGCCAATATGCAAAACGGCAAAGACAGCCGCCACATACAGCAAACCAAATGCATCGCCGGCGGCATCAATCGCGGCACGTTGCATAATTCCTCGAAAAACAAATTCTTCAAAAAAGCCTGTGCCAATGATTAAAATAAGGGCTGGAACAACAATATCGCTAATGCGATTTATGTCTATAAAAGGCTCGGGTTGCAGAATCGCATACTCCATGAAGCCAAAAATGATTCCAGTTGAGGCAATGCCCATTTGTACCCAAAAACGCCCACCTGTCATAGCCACATCGCGCCATGTATAGTTCATCGCCTGCATAGTCACATAGCCGCTAATGATCAACGGAAAACCTGTAATAAGATACCAATATATTTGATCAATTGCTGTTAACGGAATAGATAAACTTACCAAGCGAATGAGTGGTGCAAAAGAGATCGCTAACAACAACCTATGAAGAGGCTGTCCCCAAATAGTGGTTGCATGAAATAAGGTTAACAACAGTAAAATACTGCACGCAACCAAACCCAAATTGGGACTATACCAAGCTACTGTCACTTCAATAGCTGAAATGATGATGAGGTATAGGATCGCAACACCAATATTCGTATATAAGCTCCATTGCACAATTCGCTTAAGCGCAAAATTGCCAAGAAGCGAGGAAACAATATTAGGTGAAGCAGAAGTTTCGTATTTTGTGGCCATTTATGCTGTAAACTATAACCGTTTTATGTTGTAAGAAAATAGCAACCAAACGCCTGAGAACAAAGGGTCTGGCTGTATACCAGACCCTTCAAGAAATATCGTGTCTTGCTTATGGTGAGTTTAGCGTTGAACATCTGTGGCGCTTGGCACATCAGGCTGAGAGGAGTTCTCAAAGCACCGTTCACCATCGCGGCAAATCGCACAGATAATCGAGATGCGTGAAGGTTCACCCTCAACAAGAGGAGGAGCAACAATGGCTACAACTTCTAAACGACCGCCTTGGAAGTAAGACCCAATATCAAGGGCAGCCACAAAGCTATCGGTAAACTCTGACTGGGTAAGGGTTT
>CAZLPC010000546.1:0-2439 GCA_964561305.1 uncultured Anaerolineae bacterium | reverse complement strand
CTCCGGTGCCAAAATGTCGCCAAAGGTTGACCATACTTCGTTCATTTCTGCACCGGAGGGGTCGGTTGTGCCGTCCCAAATGCCGTCCCAACCATCGGGGCCTAACACCGCAAGCGCGACGCTTTCCCACAAGTGGTTAACGGTCCATGGCTCGCCGACGATCAAGGGGGTTACACCTTGCTCTTGGATGGCGGGGCAAACTGCCAAAAATTCGTCCCATGTGGTGGGCGCGGTCAGGCCCCAGCCTTCGAGGGCGGCGGGGCTAAACCACATGACGTTGCTGCGATGAATGTTGACGGGCACAGCATAAATGCCGTCGTCATCGCTGAGTTGATCAATCACGTTTTCAGGGAAAACATCGAACCAGCCGAGGTCTTCATATAAATCGGTCAAGTCTTCCATGCGGTCGGCTACAACCCAAGTGCCCAGCAGTTCTTGCCCGGCATGAACTTGGAAGCTGTCGGGGGGATTGCCGCCCAACATACGGGTCTTCAGCACGGCGCGGGCATTTACGCCCGATCCACCGGTAACGGTGGCGTTAATCACTTCAACATTGGGGTTTTGTTCATTATAAAGGGCAATGAGGGCTTCTAGTGCTGGGCCTTCATTACCTGCCCACCAACTAAAAATTTCGAGGTCGCCCGTTAGGTCACTGCCTTCTTGGGCGTTTGCGCCAAAGGGTACAATGAATGTGGCTATTAAAAGGGCTGCAACAGAGAGGATCAAGAAGCGTTTCATACAGGTTTTGCTCCTAAAAAATTATACACTTGAGGATTTGATGGTGCATCTTAAAACACCATTAGCAGTGTAACACGCCCTTTGCCAAAATGCTAGGTTTTTTTCGTTAAACGCTGGCCGCAAAAATAATTGCTAATCAATTGGGGCCTTGCTTTAACAGTTTATAGTTTTGGGACAGAGGTTAAAGGTTTCAACACCGCCAGTGCAGAACCTAATAGCAGTGTCTGGCAACTAACAGCTAAATAGTATCGCGCACTCTCCGCCAAAAATTCATGAATTTTTCCCAGTTAATTGATCGAAAACCGTATACAATTAAACTATCGCTTGGTTTTTTGGCTAAATATTGGTAAAGTGTTGTTTAACGATATTTAATAAACTTGCGACAAGATTTTCTTGGGAAGGAGTGTAACCAATGGAACGAGTTTTGTTTTTAGATTGCGGAACTGCTGCTCGTGCCGCAATGGCCGAGGCGTTTTTGAAGCTGTATGGCGCAGATTATTATGAAGTCTATAGCGCGGGGATGGGGCCGTCGGGTTTGCATCCATTGGCAGTCGAGGCAATGGGCGATATAGACATAGACATTCGGGCCCAAACCAGCACCCCACTGGAAGCAGCGGCCGCGCTGATATTTGATGTGGTGATTACCCTAGCCGATGAAGCACTAGCAGGGTTGGCGATGCTGTCGTATGGGCAGCACTTGCACTGGCCGGTTGAAAACCCCGCCCTAACCGAGGGCAGCTATGCCCACCAACTGACGACGTTTCATGAAGTGCGCGACATCCTTTGGGATCAAGTGCGCCAGTGGGTCTATGAGCGCAGCCATGTCGCAAACTAGCTGTGTTCTTATTGTGGCCTAGCGTATGGCTACTGTGGCGTAGCGGGGCGCTATTATTATACCCGTTGCGCCAAAATTCTGTGTACGCATGGAATTTTGCAATCTGTATTCTCCTTATTTTAGACCCGGCCCGTGCGTCGGGTTTTTTGTTGTGGTGGCAGCCCACACGCTACCCACTATCAGCCCCATTGCTACCAGCAGCAGACGGATGGGATGCAGCGCGGCGCTGATCTTGTTGGAGACAGTGGGGCTGTGCACAATGCCCTCTCGCGCCGTGAGGCGTTGCTCGTTGGAGCCATCGGGCCGAATGCGGTAGATATCGTAGCCAGTGGTGGGTGGTGAATACGACGCAAAATAAATCCAGCCGTCGTCAGGTGACCAAAATGGCGAAATATCATAACGCAGATCCGTCAGATCGTAGTTGTAGGTCAGTTGACGGGCATCGTCACCATTTAGCGCGGCAATATGTAGCACAAAACCTTGCCCGATTTGCCCTGCTACGTATACCAGCGCCTCGCCTGTGGGGCCAATGCTGGCCATATCTGGGTGGTTGGTTACAGAAAGCGCACTTAACCTATTGGTGTCTAGGTCATAGCGTAAGCGCTGACGATGGCCGCGCACGGTGTCGCTTGTAAAGATGATGCTGCGGCTGTCGGGTGTCCATGTGTGGTTGGTGCTCGAAAAATTACCCGTCGGAATGGGGCGCAGGTCTGAGCCATCGGCGCGGATAATGTAGAGCGAACTGGTTCCACTAAAGTAGCTGCCCATTAAAAACGCGATCCATTGTCCATTGGGGCTAATGAGCGGATAATTGACAAAGCTAGAGTCGTTGCTGATGAGTTGGGTGGTTGTCCCGTCTATCGTAT
>CAZLPC010000545.1:1694-2442 GCA_964561305.1 uncultured Anaerolineae bacterium | reverse complement strand
CTAGAAATTGGCACACTGGGCGGCTATAGCACCATTTGGCTGGCCCGCGCCCTGCCCCCCGACGGCCACTTGATTACGCTAGAATTTAATGCTCTATATGCCGACGTGGCGCGGGATAACATTGCAGCCGCGGGCTTCGAGCAGCGTGTTGAAGTGCGCGTGGGGGCCGCCCTCAATACCTTGCCGCAAGTGGCCAACGATGCACAAGCACCGTTCGATTTTTTCTTCATAGATGCTGATAAAGGGAATAACACCGCCTATGTACAATGGGCGCTAAAGCTGTCGCGGGTGGGCAGCGTCATTGTGGTAGACAACGTGGTGCGCGATGGCAGCGTGCTAGATGCCACCAGCACCGACCCCTCGATTATGGGCACACGCCAATTGCACGAGTACATCGCCACCGAGCAACGCCTAAGCGCCACTGTCCTACAAACCGTCGGTAGCAAAGGCTATGACGGCTTCATGCTTGCCATTGTAACCAGCTAATTCCAAAAAGGTGAAACACAATGATCGATCCCCAAGTCATCCAAACGCTTATTGAATATCATTATGGGCGCTATCGGGATGTGTGGCGTAGCATCATGACCCTCAGCGACGAGCAATTTGTGGCGGCGGTGCCTTACTCGTGGGGATCGGTGCGCAACCAAATGGTGCATGTGATGGATGACGATGCCAAATGGATCGCGTTTTTACGGGAACGACGTGCCTATCGGGCCCTAGACCCCGCCGACTTTGCCACCCGCGCCGC
>CAZLPC010000545.1:0-1684 GCA_964561305.1 uncultured Anaerolineae bacterium | reverse complement strand
CTTAGCCTTTGTGGAGCATCTAGACGAGGTGACCTTGCAAAAAATCTATTGGTGGGACACGCCCCTCGCCATTGTTCCGCAACAAGTGACGGGCTGGCATGTGTTGTTGCATATCGTCAATCATGGAACCGACCATCGCGCCCAAATTTTGCGGGCCTTGCACGACCTTGGCGCACCCACCTTCGACCAAGATTTTATGCGCTATTTATGGCAAGCCGGCCACATCAACCCACTGTCATCTGGCAACGAGCCAGATGTATAGCGGCCCCAGCACCGAACCGTAATCATGGCCAAACATGGCCTTTTTTCATGCGCTGTTGCACGATCATAGAGAGAGGTTATTGTGAACGAGACGATTGCGGCCCTAGCAGCCCAAGCACGCCAATTGGAACTTGATACCGCCCAACGCGAACACATCATTCAGCAGGTGATAACATATAGCCAGCATTATTTAGATCAATTGCCAACAGCCCCCATCTATAATCCGCACATAGACCCCGCCGCCAAACCCGCACTGGCCCTGAGCGAAGCCGGTACAGCTATCGAAGACATCTTGCAAACACTCGGCGACCATGTGGACAATAGCGGCATTAATGTGACATCGGGCAATTTTTTGGCTTATATTCCGGGTGGAGGGCTGTTTCCATCGGCAGTGGGCGACTATCTGGCCGCCATTTCTAACCGCTATGCCGGCTATTTTTTCGCCAGTCCGGGCGCAGTCCAAATGGAAAATTCTCTTATTGCATGGATGGCCGACACGCTGGGGTATCCAGCAACGGCTTCGGGCAATCTGGCATCGGGGGGCAGCATCGCCAACCTGATCGCCATTGTCACCGCCCGCGAAGCCGCAGCGATTGAAGGCGCAGCGATTGCGCGAACCGTGGTCTATGTCACTGAGCATGTCCATCATTGCATAGACAAAGCCCTGCATATCGCCGGCCTAAAAGACTGTATCAAGCGCGTGGTGGCCGTAGATGCCGCGTATCGGATGGATGCCGCCGCCCTAGAAGCCGCCATTATGGCCGACAAAAAAGCGGGGTTAAACCCATGGCTTGTTATTGGCTCGGCGGGAACGACCAACACTGGCTCAGTAGACCCCTTGGCGGCACTGGGCGATATTGCCCGCGCACACGGCCTCTGGTTTCATGTGGATGGCGCTTATGGCGGCTTGTTTGCGTTGTGCCCAGAGGGCCAAGCGATTCTGCACATCGAAACGTCCGATAGCGTCGTTGTCGATCCCCACAAAACGCTCTTTTTGCCCTATGGCACGGGCGCAGTCATCATCAAAGACCGCCAAAAACAATATGCCGCGTTTAATGCCCAAGCCGACTATATCCAAAATATCCTTGAAGACAACGACGAACTATCGCCTGCCGACTTATCGCCCGAATTGACCAAGCATTTTCGTGGCTTGCGCGTGTGGTTGCCCTTAAAACTGTTGGGGGTTGCACCCTGTAGAGCCGCCCTCTCCGAAAAAATTCATCTAGCCCGCCACTTTCATCAGCAATTGCAGGCCGTTGATGGCTTTGAAGTAGGGCCCCAGCCCGATTTATCAATTGTAACTTATCGTTATGTGCCGCGGCGGGGTGATGCCGATGCGTTTAACGAGCAACTGATGAACGCCATTCGGCAAGAAGGCCGCTTTTTTGTAAGCGCCACGCGCATAGACGGCCAATTTGTGCTA
>CAZLPC010000544.1:563-2455 GCA_964561305.1 uncultured Anaerolineae bacterium | reverse complement strand
ATGATGAACCGGATAATTTGGACGTGGCCCGCCGCATGTTGGAAAAAGCTGGGGCCGATGTGCTGTTGGCCGAAGACGGAGCCCGCGCCCTAGATATGGTGAATCAAGAGCATATTGATTTCATTCTCTCGGACTTGTCTATGCCAGTGATGGATGGCTGGATGCTGATGTATGAGCTAAACCAAGACCGCCGCTTGGCTCATATTCCTGTTATTGCCCTGACAGCCCACGCCATGAACGGGGATCGGGAACGGGCGATAGAGGCGGGCTTTATCAACTACATCACTAAACCACTAGATATTGATAAATTTATCCAGCATTTGCTAGCGATTTTGGTGGATATTCCTGAATTTAGCGAACGATTAGGAGCACAATAATACATGTCTTATAGCATTTTGGTGGTTGAAGACGATATTGATGGGGCAGATGTGGTGCGGCGCATGTTAAACGCTGCTGGCCACAGCCCGCGCATGGTTCCTAGCGCCGAACTGGCCTTGCAAGTGCTAGAGGAAGAGCCCGAAGCCTTTGATGCAATGGTAATTGACTTAGCTTTGCCCGAAATGGACGGCTTCGAGTTGATGAACATCATTCGTGGTGCAGCGTTTTTTGAGGGTTTGCCGTTGGTGGCTATTACGGCTTTTCATACCCCAGAGCTAAAGGTGCAAGCACTGGAAAACGGCTTCGATGCCTATTTTGCCAAGCCGCTAGACACCACCATTTTCGTGCAGTCGCTAGAGAAGTTGTTGCAATAGCAGGCGCACGAACACAGAGGCGGCCGTGTGGTAAAAACAGGGGCGACCACATAGGGAATCGCCCCTACAATGGCGGTGCAGTGCGGTTTTTGGTGGGGCTGGGCCTGTGTGCCTGCCCATAATGCCCCTAATGAGATGTCTTGGTTTGCAAGTCCTAAAATATAAGTAAAATAGACTTATTGTCTATTTTTTACATAAGGGTACTTCCAACATGTTAAACTTAATGCAAGTATCAGATCAAGAAATACGTAATTTCGGCCAACGCCTTAATAATGAGTTGCGGGCAGATTGCCAGACTTTTGAAGGAGCGGCCCAAAAGGCTTGCGAACGCATTTATGGGCAATTTGTTTTTGCTGACCACAAAATGTTTGGGTTGTTTCGGATTTTTCGGCTGGGCAAGCGCGACGAGTTGCCCGCCGAAGAATTGGTGGTTGCCGATCCCGCTTTTGAGGGCTGGCTGGCTTTGGCCGGCACAATGGGGCTAGAACCCGATTGGTGTAGCCGCTTTGGGTCGCAGGGGCATCGGGCCATCCCCATTCAAGCAGAAATGCCGCCCATGCTAAAAGCCGCCTTTAACCAAATTGACCTTGACCCGTTGCAAAGCCGCAGCATAGACATTAAAGACACCGAGTCGTTGACGCGCTGCTTTCATGTGCCGATAGCCCTAGACAGTCCGGTTATCCCCGCTCAAGACAATTTTGTAAAACCGTATGGCATTCAATCGGTTATTGGGCTAGGATCACATTTTATGGATGGTTCGGCCTATATGGCGCTTGGATTTTCGCGCTATAAGATTGATGCGGTATTGGCCGATAAAGTGATACATCTTGCACCCTATCTTTCAACACTGTTGGCTTATTTTAATGGGCGTGGTGCGCTTTGGCGCTAAGAAAACCCTTGCTATGGATCGGTTTGGTCGCGCTGGTGTTGATGGGGTGGGGCGCTGGCGCGGCCTATGCCCAAACATCGCTAGGTCATACGCTGCTGGTGACGTTTGATGAAGCCCCCATATTAGACGATTGTGCGCGTGCCATTGAAAACGCCGCCGCCACACGCCTACTTGTGACGCAGACGGGCGGCGACAATTTTGGCGTACCGATCATTAATGATAGCGCCGAAGCCAGTGGCTTGGGCCCAGAG
>CAZLPC010000544.1:0-553 GCA_964561305.1 uncultured Anaerolineae bacterium | reverse complement strand
GTCGGATGTCACCTCAGGGCTGGGTGGCCGTTTTTCGTATAGCAACAGCGGCGGCTTTAATCGTATTGTGCTAACTGAAGCGGGTGGCGGCCCCACCTCTTATGCGGCGCTGGATGATATCCAAATTGATCTGCCGCGCCCCAGCTACAGTCATGTTGTAACTTTTGATGCGCCCAACGCGACGACTTGCGCCGCGTTGATTGAACTTACGGGCTGGCTAGTAGCCGAGGGTGGCGAGGTTGTGCCGACTAATGATGGTGCGGCTTGCTTTATCCCTGAAGGCGAAACCCTACGCATTATTGCCACGCGCCCATTTATCCACTGGGATTATATGATCAATGGCAGCGCCGACATTTCTTGGAATGAGGTGGGCGCGACGGCTCCATTTACTTATGATGATGTGTTTGATGCTGCTTTTGTGCAGCAACGCACCCCGCGCCACTATTATCAGCTAGAGTTGGTGGGTCGGGCCGGCGGCCTGACCATTGACGACTTGCGCCTGACATGGGCGCTAGAAGATGTGGTGGAATGGGACGCGGCGGCGGATATGGAT
>CAZLPC010000543.1:0-2455 GCA_964561305.1 uncultured Anaerolineae bacterium | reverse complement strand
GGCAACCACGCTCCTGCACCCAATATCAGACCCACTACCACCATCAGGCCCAATTGGCGGGTTGCTAGCCAGCGCCAGCGCCAATTTTCGCTTATTAACATTTGATAGAGCCACAATAAACCCAACGCAATGCCGCCAATATAAGCAAATTGCGGATGGCCCGCTAAAATGGCCATCCCTAATGCCATGCCACCACACATGACACTTAATGGTGTATTACGCCGGCTGGCATAATGATAGCCTGCCAGCAGCCATGGCAGCCATGCTACTGTCATTAAGACGGCATAGTGTCCGGCATAGATTTTAGACCCCACAAAGCCGCCAAATGCCACCACCACCGCCCCAATTAGCGCCCCCCACCAACTTGCACCAAAGCGACGATACAACAGTACCAGACCATAAGCCAGCCACCACACATGCAACGCTACTAACCCTGCAACGCCGCTATAAATCGCATCGTCGGGAAATAACAACAGCAGCCAGTTGGGTGGATAGAGCAAGCCATATTGGGGGTTGCCTACCACGCTATAGCCCAAAAATTGATGCGGATTCCAGAGCGGAATTTCTCCATCATGTACGCTATCCACTACAAACTTCAGCAATGGATAATGAATCTGCTTAAAGTCGCTGCCGCCTAGCGCGTTGCTTGTAAACAACACTGGTGCAAAAAAGATCAGCGTTAGAATGGCAAGTGTTATCGGAAGCAAGGCAAATTGTCGTAAAAAGTAGGTTGGGTTTGATTTGATTTCTAGCAATCCGTTATAATCCACCTGACAAAAATGGAGTGCAATTATGCGAATATTAATCTCTGGTGCTTTGGGTCAATTGGGCCGGGTTTTATTTGAACGTTTGGCGATGGATCATGACCACGAAATATTTGGGTTCGATATAGATACCCACGACATCACCGATGTTGATAGCATGATGTCGCTAATTACGCAACAGTTCCAGCCCCAATTGGTTATCCATTGTGCTGCACTAACCAAAGTAGACTATTGCGCCGAAAATCCTGATGAAGCCTTGCGGGTAAACGGTTATGGAACGCGCAATTTGGCGTTGGCCTGTCAAAAAATAGACGCTGCCATGCTCTATATTAGCAGCAATGAGGTTTTCGACGGCACCAATACAACAACCTATTTAGAATATGATGCTACCAATGCTATCAATCCGTATGGCTATAGCAAATTAGTCGGCGAGCGAATCGTGCGCGATCTAGTGAAGCGGCATTACATCGTTCGTACATCGTGGTTATTTGGGCATGGTGGGCGCAATTTCATTCACGCTATCTTAAGCCGCGCCAAAGACGGCCAGCCCTTGCGCGTGGTAACAAATGAAGTTGCCACCCCCACTTATGTCAACGATTTAGCAACGGCTATCACACAATTGTTCGCCACCCAGCATTATGGTGTTTATCATTTGGTAAACGAGGGGCGGGCCTCGCGCTGGGACTTTGCGCGACATATCCTTGATGTTACAGGCTTTGCCGAAACGCCCATCGAGCGCATTACCTCTTATGAGTATCCACGCGCCTCGACCCCGCCCGAATACTCGGTGTTGCGAAACTTTGCCGCCGCCCAATCTGGAATTGTGTTGCGGCACTGGCGCGATGCTGTAACTGCTTTTTGCAATAAAGAAGGGCTAAACAAGGAATAAGCAGCATGTTCAAAACACCCATGATCAGCGGTCGTGTTTCGGTGGTGATTCCTCACTGGAACGCCAAGCATCTGCTAGAAATCTGTTTAACTGCATTACGCAACCAAACCTATCCTGATATTGAGGTGATCATTGCCGATAATGCCTCAACAGACGGATCGCAAGCCTATATCCGCCAGTTTTTTACAGAGGTAATTATTGAACAATTGCCTACTAATCGTGGCTTTACGGGGGCGTGCAATGCCGGAATGCAGGTTGCCAGTGGCGAATACATCGCCTTGCTTAATAACGACACCGAAGTAGACCCCAACTGGGCCGCCGAGTTGGTCTCAGCATTTCAGCGTCATCCCGAAGCAGGTTTTCTGGCTTCAAAGATGATGTTGTTTGATCGGCGCAATCACTTCCACACCGCAGGCGATTATTATCGGGTGGATGGCCGTGCGGGTAATCGGGGGGTTTGGCAACAAGATGTAGGCCAATTTGACCGCGAAGAATATGTTTTTTCGGCTTGTGGCGGCTCTAGTATTTATCGGCGCACGATGTTATCCGAAATAGGGCTATTGGATGATGATTTCTTCTTTTCGTGCGAGGATTTAGACCTTGCATGGCGGGCGCAATTTGCGGGCTATAAGTGCCTTTACGTACCCACTGCAATTGTGTACCATCAACTGTCAGCAAGTGGCGGGGGCGTAACAGCCAGTTTTTATGATGGGCGCAATAGCCTATTTTTACTGATGAAGAACTATCCGACGGCGTTGTGGCGTAAATATTGGCCGCTCATCTTAAAAGCCCAATGGGACGA
>CAZLPC010000542.1:0-2464 GCA_964561305.1 uncultured Anaerolineae bacterium | reverse complement strand
AACGGTCAACAAACCCTCAACCAAAAAGCCGCCCATTGGATGGGATTCAACTTCAACCACGGACGGATCGACACCACGGTCCACCCCTTCTGCACCACACTCGGCCCCCGCGACATCCGCCTCACCACACGCTATGACAAAACAGATTTCACCTCGTCGCTCTTCGGCGTGATGCACGAGGCCGGCCACGCTTTTCATGTGTTTGCGGCGGCCCCCTTGCCCTACTATCAGCAAGGCGATGTGCCAATGGAATTTGCCGAAGTGGCCAGCCAAAGCATGGAGCTATTGACCGCGCCATATCTGTCCCGTGAACACGGCGGCTATTATGACGAAAACGCCGCCACCCGCGCCCAAATTGCCCATTTAGAGATGGTGTTGGGCTTTTGGCCCTATATGGCGGTGGTGGATGCCTTTCAGCACGCCGTCTATGAAAACCCCACCCACGCCGCCGATGCCAACTGGTGCGACACCCAATGGAACGCGCTCTGGGATCGCTTTTTGCCCGGCGTAGCATGGACGGGCCACGAAGAAGCCCGCAAGACGGGCTGGCATCGCAAGCAACACATTCATACCAGCCCGTTTTATTACATCGAGTATGGCTTGGCGTGGCTGGGCGCGGCCCAAATTTGGGACAACGCCCTACAAGACCGCCAACAAGCCATCGAGCAATATTTGTATGCGCTGTCGTTGGGGGGAACCGCCACCCTGCCAGAGTTGTTTACGGCGGCGGGGGCAACCTTCGCCTTCGACACCGCCACCCTACAAGCCGCAGTGTCGCTGATTGAAAGCCAATTGGCAGCCCTAGAAGGTGAACTGGTGCGCTAACACGTTTGGGGCCGCTGGTTGCGGCCCCAAAAAGTGCATTATTCCGCCGTTGCTGGTGTTTCTTCGGCGGTGGCTTCTTCCTCGGCGGCGATGGCCGCCTCTAATGTCAGCACACACCGGAACCCATACAGGCTATTTTCGGCCGTCGGATCGCTGCCAATCCGCACGGGTGTTCTCAGCAAAAATGGATTGCTGGTGAAGGCCCCGCCGCGCAACGTGCGCGAGACTCCGGTGGCGGTCAGGTCTTCGCGCCCATCGGTGGGATCATAAGGATAGGGGAAGGCGTTGGTGGCGGGGTCGGTGTCATAGATGGTCGTCGTCCACTCCCACACATTACCCAACAGGTCTTGTGCACCCACCCACGACGCGCCGTCGGGATAGCTGCCCACGGGGCCCGCTTCGGCGTTGCTGTTGTCGTTATACACCAGATTATCGCCAATAAAATCTTCGCCCCATGGATAAGTCAGGTCGTCGGGGCCGCTGGCGGCATACTCCCATTGGGCTTCAGTGGGCAGGCTACCGCCTCGGCTTTCACAAAAGGCCTGCGCGGCATCCCACATGACACAGTTGCGGGGATCAGTGGGGTCGGTCGAGTAGTCGCAGCGCCCCACAAAGCCATACAAATCGTTGGTGACTTCATAAACATCAATCCAGAAGCCTTCTTCAAAACAAATCTCGGTGGTGGGACGCTCGTTGCGGTCGCCGCTGTCGGTTCCCAGCATGAAGCAGCCGGGCGGAACCAAGGCCATTTCAATATCGGCAACCGCTTGTATAACAGGCTCCCAATCGGCATTGGCCGTTACGGGGTCAATCTGAAGCGGGGCCGCCGCGTCAACGTCTGGCGCACCGGGCCCTATACACACTGCCAACAACGCCCGCGCACTATCAAATAGCGTTTGGGTGGTGATCAGGTCGGCGGCAACACTGGCTGTCTCTAGCAAGGGCTTGGCCGCAGGCAAACCCGCGCATTCATCCACCAGATCATCGGTTAACAATGCCGCCGTGTCGGCCATCAGGTTTTGGGCTGCTACCAAATTACCATTGTCCAGTGCGGTTTGGGTTTGGGTTAGCAAGTCGCTAATTTCCGCCCATGGGTCGGCTTGGCCGTGGGCGGGCCATGCCGCTAGCAATGCCAAAATAACCAGCACGCCGCTTAACAAACGTAGTTTTGCCATTAATGTGACCTTTCTTGATTTGCTTTCAAAAATAATCGTGCCAAGATGCAACTACTTTAAATCAAATTGATCTAGCACACAAATGCCATAATCCAAACGGGTGTATTTCAATTTGGGGCATTCTTCAAAAATAGCATTTCGGTGCGTGGTTATAACGGCGGGTTGATGAAGCGGATAGCGGCGGTCGAGATGTATCTCGACCATGCGAATCCCGCATGGGCACGCCATTTTGGAGGGGTCGGATACTTCCGACCCATTTCCAAGCGCGTAGCACGTCTATTTTTTCAAGGTTTATCAACCACGCCGCTAGCAAAATTGGCCGATTTGAATAGCGGCGGTGCTTCAGCCCGCCGAACAGGGCCAACACTATTGCAATGGACACCATTACCAGCGTCATGCTGCTAGCCGCCAAAGTGTTTTAGCTAGCGCGTGCGGGCCGTGAGGGCCCCTAGCGTGATGTAGAT
>CAZLPC010000541.1:0-2471 GCA_964561305.1 uncultured Anaerolineae bacterium | reverse complement strand
CACATCCGCATTAAAGCCGCTATCAATCAGCGACAAAATAGCCAGCATGGCCGGATAATCGGCATGTTGGGCCGCCACATCTAATAATAATTCGTGCGCGGCAGGATCGTCTATCAGTGCAAGCGCTTCAATGGCGGCTGTTTGCGCTGCCATGTCGGGGCTGGCCAACAACTGGGCAAGGGGCAACACGGCGGGCGGCCCTATTTGGCTTAAGATCACGCGCAAGTGGCGGCGGATATGGCTCGGCACAGTCGGCAAAGCCGCCACCAACGGGCGCGGATCGCCACTGTCTAGCAGCAACAGCATGATTTCGTCGCGCAAAAATGGATCGGGCAGATGGGCGATCAGTTGGGGGGCGACAACAGCCCCCAAGCCGCGCAGGGCCGTGCGGGCGGCGTGGCGGTGGGCGGGGTCGGGATGGCGCAACTGCGCGATGAGCGTGGCAATATCGGGCGGCATTAAGTCGGTCATGGCGCAAGTATAAAGTGGGCCCGCTAATTCATACAGGGTAAATTTTGGGCGACACCCCCACCGCGCCAAAGGTTCCGCCGCCTGTCACTAATGTGTGCAACGTATCGCGGCTTTCGGTGCTATTCAAGGCCAGTTGAAAGCAAGTCTTCCATATCGTCAATTTCAGTGGTTTGGGCTTCAATAATGGCTTGAGCCAATTCAGCCAATTCGGGATGGGCCACGCCGCGTGCCAACAGCCGCTCCGACATGTGAAGCGCGTCATCATAAGGTTGCCCACCCACTGATTGATTTGTGCAGAATATCACAATTCCGAAAAATTATGCTATACTGATTGTGATAAATTGTACAAATACGCATCACAGCGGAGAGAAAATCATGCCAACTACAAACACTCCTACCCTTTACATTAGCGAAAGTGCCACCATCCATGCCGCCCCCAGCGCGGTCTATGCGTTACTCTGTGATTATCGGGTGGGGCATCCGTCCATTTTGCCCAAGCCCTACTTTCAAGAGCTTGTTGTTGAAGCTGGCGGCACTGGGGCGGGCACTATTTTTAACATGACGATGCTTATGTTCGGCAAAAAATTCTACTCGCGCATGGAAGTGAGCGAGCCAGAGCCGGGCCGCGTGCTCCAAGAGGTGGATCAATTGTCGGGCACAGTCACACAGTTCACCCTAGAACCCACCGCCGCCAATCACACCACGCTCACCATCAGCACCACACTACCGATCCACGGCGGCCTGGTGGGTATTATAGAACGCGCCTTCACGCCCAAAACCCTACGCACCATCTATCACAAACAATTCGCCTGCATCAACGACCATTTCAACCACCGCTAAGCGACCATTCGTACACGGGTTAAGAATGGGCGAGCACGTTGCAATCGCCCTACAAACCGCATGGCCGCGTCATTCGGTCGCCAACTTTTGGCGACCGAATGACGACATTGCAGATCACAGCACCAAACGCCCAGCTTCAAAAAATAGCCGCGCTTTTACAAAGCCCCAGCCCACCCCGCCCCGCAGTTGCAAAGCACAGCGTTCTTTGCTATACCTAACTGAAACGACCAGCTATTTTAATGGAAAAGCGAACATGGGCTATACAATCGATTGGTATGTACCACAGCGCATTTTGCTTGTGACCTATTTTGGCACAATATCAGGCGACGAGATGGTACAATCGCTGCACCAAAGCCAAGCTACTGTAAATGTAATCCCCCACGACTCCGCCACAAAATTCCACGTCATTGCTGATAACACCGAGCTAAATTCGATGCCATTTGGGTTAAATTCTCTGAAATCGGCGGTGGTAAATCCTCATCCGGCGGTCGGGTGGGTGTGCATGATCAGCCGCAACCCTATTCATAACTTGGTTGCCACTGCCTATACCCAATTAACGCGGGTCAATTTAAAAACCTTCCCCAACCGTAAAGATGCGCTATTGTTTTTAATAAGCCTTGATCTCACGCTGGCCGACTTGATCCCCGCCGCCGATTTGTCGAGCGAGTCATAATATTATTGCTCTGTTTCACAAATTGATCGCAAATTCGATAAAAATGGGCGGCATATCTGCCGCACCCTACAAACTGCATAGCCGCGCCATTTCGTAGAGCCGCCAAATTTGGCAACCGACTGAGGTCATACTCGCAGAACAGGGTAATTAAGCGTTTGCACAGAAAAACGATGGACGTTGCACCATCTAAAATTCGTTGTTATACATGGCCCCACGTCAACCAAACAACGACAATAAAGGTGGAAGAAC
Source organism: uncultured Anaerolineae bacterium (assembly GCA_964561305.1). Classification (GTDB taxonomy): domain Bacteria; phylum Chloroflexota; class Anaerolineae; order Aggregatilineales; family J027; genus J027. The sequence continues at coordinate 238 of CAZLPC010000541.1, read as the reverse complement.
AATGGGCTACACAGTCAATTGGTATGTGCCGCAGCGCATTTTGCTGGTGGATTTTGATGGGGATTTAACTGCCGAAGAACTAAGCCAGTCGCGGCAAGTGTCGCATAGCATGGTGGCGGTTCTGCCAACCGACCTGCCCCATAAACTACACATCATCACCGATGCCAGCAAGGTAAAACGAATGCCCGCCAGCATCGAAACCTTCCGCGAGTCCATTGTACAGCCACACGCCTCCGTC
>CAZLPC010000540.1:2214-2483 GCA_964561305.1 uncultured Anaerolineae bacterium | reverse complement strand
CCCCTGTGGGACACCCTCAACGCGCTCGGGTTTGTGCAAACCGCCGGCTGGGCATGGAGTCCGGAGCAAAACACCATTAATGTCGTGCGCCTCGACCGCATTCCCGATGCGCTGCCGCTTGCTAGCTATAACGAGTTGGCGCTGCGGAAAGCGACGGTTTTTAGTGATGTCGATGCCGTGACCGTGAACTTGGTGTGGGAAGCCAGCACCGCCCCCACCGAAGACTACACCATCTCGGTGTTTTTGTTGGATGCTGCGGGGCGCTTGGT
>CAZLPC010000540.1:0-2204 GCA_964561305.1 uncultured Anaerolineae bacterium | reverse complement strand
GCGCCTGCACCCAAGCCGCAGTGCAAGGGACGAGCGGGCGCAACCCAACCCGCGCATGGCCCCCCGCTAGCCTGCACTATGATCCGTATGTGCTGGCGGCGGGGCATTTGGCGCGAGGGCATTATCAGGTGGGCGTGAAGGTCTACTATTTCACCGATGGCGCGGCGCAGGGCTTGGCCGTTGTGCCCTGCAACACCGATCCTGCTTGCGAATTTGTTGAAATTGGGGCGCTTATACGCTAGGCAAATTTCCTAAATTCCTTATAATGGAAGATGTTCCTACACAGGCGGAGGGGATCTCCCTTCGCCTATTTTATGTACCAATCCATTGGTCAAGTCAAACCCACAACACCGGAGCGTTGAATTGATGGCACGTTTGACAGTATTGGGCGCGGCGGCGGCAGTCTCGGACTCGGCGCACGACAACACCCACTTCATCTTACAAGGCGATCATTGTAATATTTTGATGGATTGTGGCAGCAACGCCGTGGTGAAGTTGCGGCGGGCCGGCATCCATTTTGAAGACCTATCCCACCTGATCCTCACCCACTTTCACCCCGATCATGTGTATGGTGTGCCGATGCTGCTCAGTCACATGTCGTTGTTGGGGCGGCGGCGGCCCCTCGACATTATCGGCCTGTCGCATTGCCTAGAGCGCACCGAGCAGCTGATTAACGCCTTTCAATGGTTCGAGTGGCCGATGATGTTTCCGCTTATTTTTCGGCATTTGCCCGAGCGCAAGGGCGAATTGGTGCTGGACAACGACGATTTCCGCATCACCAGTTGGCCCGTCGAGCATTATGGGCTGCCCACGATTGGAATGCGAATTGAGAGCAAAGCCACCGGACGCATCATCGGCTATAGTGGTGACACCGCGCCCTGCCCCAATGTCTACGAGATTGGGCGCGGCGTAGACTTGTTCTTTCATGAAGCTACGGGCATCGATCCGTATGGCCACAGCAGCGCCGCCCAAGCCGGCGAAATTGCCGCCGAGTGTGGCGTGAAGCGGCTGGTATTGGTGCATTATGAAGTGTGGGACAAAGACCCCACCCAGCTTATTAGCCAAGCGCGGCGCATGTATAATGGCCCCGTCGAGCTAGGCATTGATCTCACAGTCTATGAGATTTAGCACGCCACCTAGCGTGACCGCAGTTGCCAAAACGTCACTACCACATCCTCAGCCGCGTCGTCTTCGCGCTCGGCACTAACCGCGAACTCGTGGTTAGGAAAAGCGACCGATAGTGCCATAGCCCATGTGTGACGGATGACATTGCCCATAAATGCAATCGTCGTGGGGCTCCAGCCCACACACTGATCGCGGAAGATGTCGGCGATATGCCGAAAATTGACCATGCGCTCGACGGCTTGTATATCGCCTTCTAAGCGTTCATACCAATGATCCACTAAAAACGTACTATATTCATTGCGCCGAAACACACCACCCCGATAGATCTCAAACGTGGGCCAAAAAAAGCTGGCCATGCCCACAATTAAATCGGGCGGGGTATGCAACGTCGCATATAGCCCCAACGACTCGCGCCCACCATTCGACCACGCCCAATAATCCGGCAAATCGTCCAAGTTGGGTTGAATATCATCTGGTATCATGCTTAAGTCCCTTCCAAAAATCAGATTGCAGTGCTTAATTTACAATATTCATTAATTATACACGCTTTTAAAGACGTACTGCCAGAATATAGATAGGATCATAATGGCGTTGCGCTAGAAAAGTGAATCGGAAATAGGGAGTCGCTTGCACCGTAGCTGTCAATAAAGGTGCATATCTCCGCCTTATCAACCTCACCCCCTAAATCCCCCTGTCCCTTATAGCAAATCATTACCCACAAGTCAGTTGACCGCGTTCTAATCACAAGACAGTATCTACACCTGCGACTTATGATCGTGATGGGGGATTTTGATTTGTGGGTAATGATTAGCCCTATTGATAGCCATTGCAAATTCCAATTGTTGTTTAGCTGGGAGAGGGGTTGGGGTGAGGTTAAGCCGACCGCGTGAAGTTGCTTTTGTAAAACCACCCCGTGTGAGGTACACCAGTTAGCCTTTGAGGTCGGCGGGCTTAGGACGGCTATCAGGCAAAAAACGCCCATCCCCACCCAATAGTTGCCAAGTGGGGCCGCTAGCCCTACAATAAAGCAAAATCAGTAGCGGCGGCCGGGGCGCCGATGTTTTTGCATAAAATTGTCA
>CAZLPC010000539.1:0-2483 GCA_964561305.1 uncultured Anaerolineae bacterium | reverse complement strand
GTGCCGCTTATTGTGGTGTTTAGCGTGGGTTTGGTCGTTGCGTTTGGGGCGTTGGCCTTTTTAACAGGCGCAATTTAATTTTTTGCCGACCCTAAAAACCCAATAAAGGTAGCGTGTGGCTACCTTTTTTTTGGATTATTTGAAAGCTAGCTCGTGCTTTACGGTATCATATAAGGCTTGGGCTTTTAGCTCGCTAAGGGTATAGCAAGGGCCGCCCAATTTATCAGCAAGGCGCTGGGCCAATCCCTGATCAAACGCCGCGTGCTCCATGTTGATAGTTACAGTACGGATGTGATCAAAACTAAAACGCTCGGCAAGATTATGAGCTTCGGCTTGGGGGGCTTGGTTTGTCACCGACACATTACCCGCACCATCGGTCAGTAAAATCATCATGGGCATAACATCAGGATGGCGGGTTTGTTCTTGCTTGATAATCTCATAGGCCAAAATTAAGCCTGCGGACAGCGGTGTTTTGCCTCCTACCGGAATATCAGCTAGCGCTTGTTTGGCCAATGTCACCGAGTTGGTAGGTGACAAAACAAGCGTAGCTCGATCTTTTTGAAATACAATTAGCCCCACCCGATCTCGCCGTTGATAGGCATCGGTTAGCAGCGACATAATCGCGCCTTTAGTCGCACTCATGCGCTCGGCAACAGCCATGCTCCAACTGGCATCTACCACAAACAAAATCAAGTTAGCGGCTTTTTTCACGCGCACCTTGCGGTGTAAATCGCCGGGCTGAATTGAATAGGCCAAGTTGCGCTCGGCGCGGTCGGCAGCACGTTCTAGTTGATGCGAAGCGGCGGCGCGGATGGTAGCATCAAAGGCAATATCACTGGTGCGGTCGGTGACAGGGCGTGCTTGAATATAGCGCCCCCGCTTACGGTCGGTGATCGTGCGGCTACGTTTGCCAGCCGTGCGGCGCGTCAAGCGATCAAGGGGGGTGTCAAGGCGGCGGGCTGCAAATTCTTGCTTGCTAGCCACTTTTTGGCCGCCTTCATTCCATTCGGCGCTTTGTGGTGCTTGCGGTATGGTTTGGGCGGCGGGTTCTTGTTGCCCCATTTCCCCCGTCGCCTCTTCTTGCTCTTGCCCTTCAGCTATTGCGCTTTTTTTTTAGCGTCAGACATGCCTTCTTCTTGCTCTAGCTCTAGCTTGCTAATTTCTTCGTCAGCAGCATCAGCTATTTCCTCTAGGCGGTCTTGCAGTTCAGTAGTGTTTAATGTTGCATCAGAAAATGGCCCGCGCTTAATGCGATGGGGCAAGGCCAGTTCGGCGGCAACCATAATATCTTCAGGCAAAATATAGTCGCGCCCTTCAAAAGCAGCATTAGCCATTGCTGCTTTCAAGATGACCAAATCGGCGCGATGCCCGTCAATACTCAGTTCGCTGGTCAATTGAGCAATAATTAGCAAGTCACGCCGATTATAACGTACCCGATGAACACGCTCGAAGGCTTCGCCAATGCGAGTTGAGAGGTCGGCCTCACGCGGTTCCCATTGGGCAATAAAAGACTCTGGTTGATTATCGAAGCGGATATGACGCTCTAGCACTTCCAGACGGTCGGCGACATTGGTGAGGCCTCGAATGGTTACGGAAAGGCCAAAACGGTCGAGAAGTTGGGGACGCAGTTCACCTTCTTCGGGATTCATGGTGCCTATCAAGATGAAGCTGGCCGGATGTTGAAAGCTAATGCCCTCGCGCTCGATCACATTAATGCCCATTGCCGCCGAGTCTAGCAGCAAGTCCACAATATGATCATCCAACAAGTTCACTTCATCTACATATAAAATGCCCCGATTGGCAGCGGCTAAAACACCGGGTTCAAAGTGTTTTTCGCCCAATTTAATGGCTTTTTCAATATCGAGTGTGCCCACCACCCGATCTTCGGTGGCCCCCACTGGCAAATCTACAAAGCGACGTTGGCGCACTTCTGTTATTAAAGGACGATCCGTGGCCTGCCAATCGTGAACCAAATCTGACCATTGATCGGGCCGGTTGGGATCATCATTAAAGGGTGAATCAGCAACAACCTCAATTTCGGGCAAAAGCACGGCCAAGGCCCGCGCTGCGGTAGATTTGGCCGTGCCGCGCTCGCCTCGAATAAGCACGCCGCCAATAGCGGGATTCACAGCATTCAAAATCAGGGCACGTTTCATGTGTTCTTGCCCGACGATGGCCGTAAAAGGATAGATGCGTTGTCTTCGCATAGGGTGGTTTCCTGTGTGTTGTTTCGTTAAGATGTTGACAGCTTATCAACTATTCTAATGGATATATGTGGATGATGTTAGGGCTAACGATCCAAAATGATCGTCACTGGCCCATCGTTAATGATTTCAACTTGCATCATTGCGCCAAATATGCCCGTTTCAACCCGAGTAATGCCGGCCCGACGAAAGTCTGCTACCAATTGGTTAAACAAGGGTTCGGCAATGTCGGGAGTGGCAGCATCGGTGAAACTAGGGCGGCGGCCTTTACGGGCATCG
>CAZLPC010000538.1:774-2486 GCA_964561305.1 uncultured Anaerolineae bacterium | reverse complement strand
CACAATCTTTCCAGTTTTATTGTCGTATTTAGCCTCCTTCTTCTCATGGTGGAAATATCGTTCCTCATCCATTTTCTTCATAGTTAGCAAGTATCTTCTTAAAAATGACTCATCAACCCATTAGTCTGTTATTTCACATTTCAAAAAGTCAGATGACTGAGGGATATCGCTATACCATTAATCTCTTCGTCGAGAAATTCAAATCGCTCCGTAAAAAAACACATCCAACAATGCCCTCCTAGACCTTGTTAGCCAATACAAAAAAGCGGTGATAGGGGTATTCGGGCACTTGATAGGTCTTTTGTAGCTGCAAACCAGCCCCCTCTAATGAGGCTTTGATGCGGGAGAGCGGATACCCCTTTAGCCCAATCTCCCAATAATGTGTGAGGGTAGAAATTGGACGATTCCAGACCAATGGAATCCGTAGCAGATGTGGTTTTAATTCCCATTGGCTAGCCGTTAATAACCAGCGCAGTGTCGGCGTGCGATCGGGTAATGAGATGATGAGAAAGCGCTTAGCAACGCGCTTCATTTCTATGATCGCTTGCTCAAAGCCATCGTACGGCAAATGCTCTAGCACCTGAAAAGCCACCGCCACATCCACACAGTCATCACCTATCGGCAAGTAGCGCACATCCGCCAACATATCAGGAGACAACGCGAGATCAATATCTGCTGAAAGCACATTACTGATACCCAACACCGGCAGTTGTTGGCGTAAAAAACCACTGCCTACGCCAATTTCTAACACTGAATTGGGCTGAAGCTGCAAAATCTCATTCAGTTGATGCCAATAGCTGGCCAAACGTTGTTTAGTAAGGTAGCTGGTATTGGTATAATGGTCTGCATGAACTTGAATAAGTGACATCAATACTCTCGATGGTATATGGTCGAAAACCAGCTTAGTTTAATCAAAGAGTATCCCTCAACATGGTGTTGAGGGATATACTTTTTAATCTTCCAATGTACTAAGATCGCCTTCGGGCAAGCCCATTGCCCGCGCCTTAAGGACACGCCGCATAATCTTACCAGAGCGCGTCTTGGGGAGCGACTGCACAAATTCGATCTTGGTGGGGATAGCAATGGGCCCCACTTCATGCCGAACATGCTCTTTCAGATCGCGCTCTAGTTGATCGCTGCCTTCCTTGCCTGCCACCAAAATGCAATAGGCATAGATGATGTTGCCGCGCAACTCATCCGGCACACCAATCACCGCCGCCTCGGCCACAGCAGGATGGCTCACCAAGCCCGACTCTACTTCGGCTGTCCCCAAGCGATAACCGCTCACTTTAATTACATCATCCACGCGCCCAATGACCCAAATATAGCCGTCTTCATCTTTACGCGCTGAGTCACCCGCGAAATACCAGCCCTGCTTGGCATAGCGCGACCAATATTGATCTACATAACGTTGTGGATCGCCATAGACGGTGCGTAGCATACTGGGCCACGGACGTTTAATCACCAAATAGCCATCTTGGCCGGGCGCACACGAGTTGCCGTCTTCATCTACTACATCTACTTCCATACCGGGGAAAGGGCGTGTGGCTGTGCCGGGCTTTAAAGGAACTGAGGGCAGCGGCGTGATGACAAAGCCGCCTGTCTCAGTCTGCCACCAAGTATCCATAATGGGGCATAGATCTTTACCAATGACTTTATAAAACCAGCGCCACGCCTCAGGGTTGATTGGCTCGCCCACCGAACCCAACAAG
>CAZLPC010000538.1:0-764 GCA_964561305.1 uncultured Anaerolineae bacterium | reverse complement strand
TAATGGCCGTCGGCGCAGTATACAAAATGCTGATGCCATAATACTCGATCATCTTCCACCAGCGATTGGGGTACGGATGCGTCGGCGCACCTTCATACATAAAGCTGGTGGCCCCCAAAATAAGCGGTGCATAGACAATATAACTGTGGCCCGTAATCCAACCCGGATCAGCCGCACACCACCACCGATCATCATCTTTTATATCAAATACCCACTCTAAAGTCGTAGATGTATAGACTTGATAGCCGCCATGCGTATGCACAACACCTTTGGGCTTGCCGGTTGTGCCACTGGTATAGAGGATAAAAAGCGGGTCTTCGGCATCCATCACTTCGGTTTCGCAGACGGTGCTGGCAATGGGCAGATTGATGAGGTCGTGATACCAAAAGTCGCGGCCCGGCTCCATATAAATATCTTGGCCCGTGCGCTTAACAACAATCACTGACTGAATAATGGGGGAGCGTTGGACTGCAATATCGGCAATTTCTTTGAGGTTAACAGTTTTGCCGCGCAGCCAAGCGCCATCTGCCGTAACCAGCACTTTGGCTTGGGCATCGGCGATACGGTCGGCGAGGGCTTGCTCTGAAAAACCACCATAGACCACACTATGGACAGCCCCAATTTTGGCACATGCCAGCATTGCAAACACAATTTCTGGGGTGCGACCCATGTAGATCATCACACGGTCGCCCTTTTTAACACCCATGCTGCGCAGCACGTTGGCAAACCGATTCGTCTCTTGCCACAAGCGCCAATAGGTAAAG
>CAZLPC010000537.1:0-2486 GCA_964561305.1 uncultured Anaerolineae bacterium | reverse complement strand
CGGGTGTCTGGCCCGGGCTGACGGACGCAGGCCGCACCAACGGCACGGGCGCTGTCCACTTCAAATCTTTGGGATCGTAGCGACTGCCGTCAATCCCAAGGAAGGGGCCGCGCTCTTCGGCCAGTTCAATGCTGGTCTGCATGGCATGATAGCGCACAAATTCCATGACTTGGCTGGCAAATTCTTGGCCCTCTACCGAGCCATAGCGCACACCCGCCGCATACATCATATCGGCCAAGCCCATGATGCCTAGCCCAATGCGGCGCACCCGTTCGGCGGCTTCGCGCAGTTCGGGGATGGCCGGTACATAGGCATTTGACGTGACGACATCATCTAAAAAGCGCGTCGAAATAGAGACACTTTCGGCCAACTTCTCCCAATTCACGCTGCCGTCTTCGTGCAAATGCTGGGCCAAATTCACCGATCCCAAGCAGCAATTCTCGAATGGGCCAAGGAATTGTTCACCACAACCACGCGACACATACCCTTCGGTGATCCACGTATCGCTGCGCGGCTCATAAAGGTCATAAACAGTCTCTATACCAGCAAATTCAACGCTGAGTACCTGTACGGCCCAATCGCCACCGGTGAAGTTGATCTGTAAAGCCAATTCTTCTAGGCGGTATTGTTGGACAGGGTGGCTAAGGGTGAATTGTTCAATAAAGCGTCCCAAGCTCTCGCCAGCGATATTCACCGTGAAACCATCGGCGGCATGTTCCACGCGCCCATGCACCCCAAACATCAGCAAAATACGGCGCAGTTGTTGGGCAAGGGCTACATTATCGGTGCGGAATTGCAAGCTCGCGGTTGTTTCATCTAGGGTCGCAGCACTGCTGAACAACGCATCCACAAAGCCCGTCAAAAAGTCGCGGTTGCTATTCATCAAAGCAGTTGGCAAGGTGTTGTCTGAAGTCAACGCCTTATTTAGGGCCGGTACAGCATAACCAACACTTGAACGGGCCCCACCAACGACGGTTTCGACTTCAACTTGGGCATAAACCGATTGTAGAATGGCTTGCCATTCTTCTTGCTGCTCATCGTCAACCACACTATTTTTTAGTTCTAGACCCAGCAGAAAGCCATAATCCCGATCCGATAGATTGAAATCATGTTGGGGCAAACGATTATTGGGTAGATGGCCCTTAAACACGCGCACCCAATCGCCCACATTCAGATCATCAAGGCGACGCGGGATAAATATTTTGCCCTCTGCATCACGCACATGAAATTGATGCGAAGCGGTGGCCTTGACCGTGCTCCCATCCGATAGGGTAAGCAAGAAGACGGGCATATTTTCGTTGATTTCAACTGTCGCCACGTAACCAGTACCAAGTACCGTTGAAATTTCATCCCCTACCACAATCTCATCAGCACGTCGCCAGCCCTTAGGCGTGGCAACCAATGTATCGCCTGTAACGCATGGATTGGTGGATTCGAGTTCGTAGAGATGCGGGACGGGATTTTCACGGTTGGCCGCGTCTAGGAACAGCACGCCGGGCTCCCCATTGTGATGGGCGTATTCTACGATCATATCGAAGATTTCGCGGGCCGGCACAGTCTCCCACACTTCCCCATTTTGGGGGTTGATCAGATCGTAGGTGGTGTCGTCGGCGACAGCTTGCATAAACGCATCAGTGATACCCACCGAAATATTGAAGTTGGCGATTGTGCCTTCTTGAGACTTGCACTTAATAAAATCGCGTATATCGGGATGATCCACGCGCAACACCGCCATATTTGCCCCACGCCGACTGTTGTGCGAAACCAATCCATTAGCCAGATAGGTGTGGTTGTCTTCAACTTCAATATCTAAGGTCAGCGCCGCGCCTGCATCTTCAACCTCAGTAACCATCACTGGCCAATAGTCATTTATTGCAGTAGCCAGCGAAATTTCCGTTATAAGTGTAAGTTCACCTGATACGAGTGGGGATTGTTGGTGAGAACTATATCCAGCACGATATGTATCCAATTCTGATTGATAAACATCAGCGAAACGAGAGCGCGTATCACAACCGATCAGCTCACGCCATGCCAACAAGCCAATATGGGTAGCAATTCGTAGTCCCCAAACCGGAGCCGTACCGTAGAGGTTTTCATGTTGTGGTTGTTGATAAACGCACACCGGACAGCCCAAACCAATCAACAGCGTAGCTACTTCATCAATCAACTGTTTGGATGTGCTAAGTAAGCTGGGGAAGTTGTGCGACAAGCTACCATCGGCTTCAAATAGACCGCGCAAATATGCCCCGACGATAGTAGGTGGGCTTTGACGGATCAAACGTGGTACAAGCATTTGTGTGCTGCTTGCTTTATTAAGGCTGTTCAGGGCCATAAAATCTTTAACAGCCCGATTATCCATCACATAAGTCACTGAAGCATCATTTTCTTTTTGTTGCTTATGAATGTGGATATGCTCGCCAACTAAACCCTGAATTAAGTTCGGCATTTCGCTGTACAAATAACTACTATGCGCGACCGACACACCC
>CAZLPC010000536.1:0-2487 GCA_964561305.1 uncultured Anaerolineae bacterium | reverse complement strand
GGGGATGCCCCAGATGGCGATTCGTCCACTGGTCAGCCCGCTAGCAATGCGATTGCCTTGGCCACTAACGGCGATTGAGTAGGATAACGAATCAGCGGGTAGGTCGTTAGTAACGATATCCCTATGGAGAAGGATGTCGCCAGTGAATGCATCGCGTATGAAACCGGGTTCGGAATATTTGCCATATATCGGCTGTGGCTGAGATTCAGCGTTTGAAATAATTGTTTGGCCGTACGGCCCAAATATAGTATCGAAGGTGTCAAGTGTGTATAACCATATGTTCTCCTGCAAATCAATCACCGAAAGATAACCGACCGATCCTTGAACGAGTAGAAGAGCACCGTCTTGACTAACTTCCAGCCTGATGCCGTGGTCTTGTGGACGACTGGTCGTGTAAATATATTCTCCCGAATCCAGCGAGAGTACATTAAGGATGTCTTTGCACGCCACCACGACATGATTACCATCTGGCAAGAAGAAAAACATATCTAGGCATGTCACGGGTATAGTTTTCACGACGGATCGTGTATGAATGTCGTGTATGATCAAGCGATTTCTATCTTGAATAATCAATAGGTGGCTACTGGTATCAATTTGTACAGGATCAGACTCAGTGCCATATCGTTGCGACCACTCTAGAACCCCCGACCGCACCTCCCAAATCCAAACCTGATCAATGGTGTTGGCGATGACGTGCTTCCCATCCTCGCTAAAAGAAACGCTTGAAACATTTGTTGAAAAATTACCCAACAAGAAAAGTAGGTCGCCACTTCGCGTATCATACAGTCGGATCGGGGCCGTTCCGATGGAAGTTGCCAGCAGTGTTCCATCGGCGTTTAAGTCAAGTGTGCCGATCGCTTGATACTCGTGGATGATGTGAATCGGCGTTCGGGTCGCCACATCCCACAAAGCAACACGGCCGTCGCGCAAGGTGCTGAGGATCTGCTGGTCGTCGGGGCTGAACTGCACAGTATAAACGCCACCCAGCACGTCGAGAATGCCAAACGGGGCCCCACTAGGGATATGCCAGAGCAACATCCCTAGCCATGAAGATGCAGCAACCAAGGTGTTACGAGAGTTAAGCGTAACGCTTTCGACACCGAAAACATGGGTATCAACTGTAAGAGAACGGCCAGATGGGTCATCAAGTGTCCATAAGCGAACGCCGTAAGAAGGTGAGGCTAGCAACATTCCATCTGACGCGATCGCTATACCTTCTATTCTGCCACGCACTGTGCGAAGGACTGCTCCTGTCGTCATATCCCAGATAGCTAGCATGTGGTCGAATCTGCCAATTAGCTGTCCGTCTGGAAAAAAGGCGACATCTGTTTGATAAGCATACCCTCCCTCGGCAGGTAACACATATGTCAGCGTCCATGTAGTTGTGTCCCATACATGTATCTCATCATTTTGTGATGTGGTTGCGACGAAGTCTCCTGTTGGGCTATAGGCAACATCGTTTACCGGACCATCGGTATCGGGCAAGGTGTGCAGCAGTATCCCTGAATAAGCATCCCAAACGCGCAGTTTGCCATCGCCCTCTGCGGTCACTATGATTGCGCCGTCAGGGCTAATGGCGAAATCCGAAATGTATACGCCGGATTCAATTAAAAGGTGCGCCTCACCCGCCAAATCAGCGGTCTCATGTGTCCAAATTGCCCGATCTGTCCGCACCAAAATGCGTTGGGCATCGGGAGTGAATATCGCATCACGGGCCGCGCCGCGCCCTAGCACATTCAGCAAGCGCACCTGATGGGCATTGCCACGGGTAATTGTTCCGTGGGACAGGGGGCGCACAACCGTCATCAGCGCCGAACCATTGAGGGCGAGCAACATCAACACGAGAACCAACACACGCATATTGATCTATCCAATCTGTAACGACGTTCAGCAAGTGTAGCGCGGCAATCGCCATATTGCTCTACTCGATTGGGGATAACAGCTGAGGATGCTGTACTCAAACACCCGCATCATGCTGCTGTCTTGGCTCCATTTGTGATAATGAAGGTCGACCGTGTGGTGGCTAATTTCTTTTTTTGGGGTCGTCGGGAGCACTGTCAATGGACAGACGCGCCTACTAACAGCCTGTATGCAAGCTCAGTAGATCACAATTTGGTGTTTTGGGCTGGCACATAGGCACAGCCCCTACCGCGAAAACCGCACGGCCGCACCATTGTAGGGGCGATGCCTGCGTGCTCGCCCATGCTTTTTTCTAAAAATGTGATCTACTGAAGCTATAAAAGCTGTAGTTAAAGACTTTTTAGAGTAGGATGCGACAGGGGTAACCTCGCCTGTCAACCCCTATATCGCAACTGTCCGTCAAGAAGGGTGTGTCCGGGGTTGTGATGTGCGTTTGGGTGTGTGTGTCGTAGATCGTTATTTGGTTGAAATAGGTATGGTGGCCGGGGTTGCTGGTCACATAGGCCACAAAGCGCAAATCTGACGACCATGCCCAATCATTGCCAAACGCACAACCTGCACCCGTAG
>CAZLPC010000535.1:0-2500 GCA_964561305.1 uncultured Anaerolineae bacterium | reverse complement strand
GCGACCTTTGCGCTCATGATCGCTGACAAACGCTATTTGTGTGCCATCCGGCGACCACGTTAATCCAAAAATATCATGCTCCGAGTCAAACAGCTCTATGGGCTCATCACCCGTAACAAGATTATAGAACATGAGCGTATTTCTATTGTTATAGGCAATTTTGTAGCCATCGGGCGACCAGTGAACATCATCACCTCCCAAATTAAGATGGGACAAATTGCCACCGTCAGCATCCATCATAAATAGCTCATCGCTGCCATAGCGATCTGAGATAAAGGCGAGTTCGTTTGTGCCCAGCTGAAACTGGCTGCTGGCAATGGGGATTTGGTGCGGTAATAACATCATCAATAACAGACCCAACCCAAATCCCCATATAAATCGTTTTTGCATTACAATCACTCCCTAATGCTAGTTTCATCTAATCTATGACAATATTGTATCTAATATTGCTTTTTTGACTAGCAAAAAGTGCCCCACCATAGATACCGCGTTCTGCAATTAGTTTTGTTATTCGGTCGCCAAATTTGACCCTCCGATGCCGCGCCACGCGGCATACGTGCCCCCGCTTCGTATCTGTTTGAGGAACGCAGCATTAAATGATACGTATCTAAAACAACATCACTCAACAGGCCGGTGTAAACCTACCCGCCGTTTGAGCAATAGGGCACGGGGCTATGGGAGTCGTCGTGGGGAGTTTGTGTGTAGTGTGTGATTGATAGCAGTCGCCACTGAATGGGCTGGGGGCAATGATGCAGGGCCGCCCCGCCCTGCACCAAAACATACGTGTTGCGAATAGGCAACCGCTAGGCCGTGCTGGCCTCGCGGAAGCCTTGCACCATGCGAATTGTCACTATGGGGAACAGAATGCACATATTGGCTTCGTGGCTAAGACACCATGGACACAACGCCTCTAAAATAAAAAATTGTACATAGACCAGCCACATGCTAAACAGCCATGCAAACAACACCACCACAAAGGTGAGGGCGCGTCCATTTAGTTGTAAAAAGGGATGGGCGTTCTCGAACACCAACAACAGCGCCACGACTACATACATCAAAAACCCAAACACGGCAATCGGCACACCAAAAATTTGACCATAGGCGCTGTTTTGCACAGTGCCACAGTCAAAAGTAGAATTACGCACACATTCCATTGCCACATTGGTCAGCTTTACATAGCTAAGATAGCCGCTAACCGCCAAGCCAAACGCCACACTCAGCAGCGCGAAAAAACGCAGATCAAATTTGAAGCCAAAACGCGGGCTAGCAGTCGTCGAAATAGATTGTTGCGCCATAATCTGACCTACTATACCACACCAGCCAACGCGATCCGTAGTGGGTGCTTTGGGCTGGCCCACCAAGCGCCCGCCCGTCATTAGCGTTGATTGTCTTCAATAATTATGGCCCGCAGGGCTTCCATTATTAACATTCGCATTTCTAATTCTGGGTTTTGAAGCTCAGTCTGCAAAATACGAATGATTGGATGGCGTTGATCGCGCTCGCGCAAGGCCAACTGACGCAGCAAGGCCACCGCCCGCGTGCGCCATATCAAATCCTCGTGGGCTAGCAATTGCGAGAACACTTCCACCACCGGATCGCGCCCAATTTCCATCAATGCTTCGATGGCCACTTCTTGCACATTTTTCTGAACAAAGGGGCCGGCATCAAACTTGTGTAGGTTGCCGTTGTCGAACATGGCTTCTACGAGGGGCGGAATGGCATCAGCATAGCGCAACTTGCCTAAAATTTCGGCGGCCCGGGCCCGAATATGCGGGTCTTCGTCATGCAGTGCCGCTACAAATGGGCTAATTTCAATCAACATCTGCTGCTCCTTAATACCTTACACTTTATGCGATTCAAGGCCCTTATCGTACCACATATCAAGTCCCTGATGGGACAGGTATCTCTCCTTTGCAAAGTTCTTGTTGACCTATCAGTTGGCACATCCTATTTTCTAACGAGCAAACTAAACCCAACAGCCTACCCATGTTTTTTTATGCCCGCCCCAGAGAAAATATTGCACAATTAGCCAATGTGGGGGACACTAGCGGCGCATCATCGTTCATATCCCTCAAAACAACCCAGAGGAGCACCGCATGTTTCATACCTTGCCCACCAGCGCTGACGTATTTTTGGCGTGGTCATGGCCCCAAATCGAGCCGTTTATAGACGACTTATTGGGGCGCGACCTCAGCGCTGCCACCATTGAAGGCTGGCTGGCCGATTGGACGACGCTTAGTAAACTCTATAGCGAAGCCCTAACGCTGTTGCGCGTGGCCACCGCCAAAAACACCGCCGATGAAGCCGCCGAAGCCAGCCTAAATGCTTATATGGAAACCATCTTCCCCAAAATGAGCGCTGCTGACAACAGCCTGCAACAAAAATTCTTGGCCAGTGGACTGTCTGCGCCACAATTCGAGATTCCACAGCGCAACATGGCCACCCAATCGGCCCTGTTCCGCGAAGAAAACCTGCCCCTAAAAACCGCCCAGCAAAAACT
>CAZLPC010000534.1:0-2502 GCA_964561305.1 uncultured Anaerolineae bacterium | reverse complement strand
TTTACACCGAATTCGATACACTACCCAACCCCTTAATCAATTGTGTCTTTTTGCCGCACTGGGCTATAATACAACCTAGACTCATACAAAAAGGTAACCTAGCGGCAGGTGACGGGAGATTCTATGATTGATGGACGCTATCAACTCTTAGAGGAGATTGGGTCGGGCGGCATGGGCACGGTCTATAAAGCCAAAGACCACCATACCCAAGCCCTTGTTGCCATCAAAGTGTTGGGGGCCGATGTGGTGCAGTCGTCGCCTGTTCTGCTAGAGCGTTTCTACCGCGAAAGCGCCACCTTGGGGGCCCTCAATCATCCCAACATTGTTAAGCTGCTGACCACCGTAGAAGACAGCGGCAACCACTATTTAATTATGGAATATGTGGGCGGTGGATCGCTTAAAAACTATCTGCTGCTAAACCCCACCCTGCCCATTAAACAAGTCTTGCGGATTGCACTGGGCGTGGCCGATGCCCTGACGCGCACCCACGAACTCGGCATTATTCACCGCGATGTCAAGCCCAGCAATATTTTGCTGACCGAAGGCGGCACACCACGCCTCACTGACTTTGGCGTGGCCCAAACCCACGAGAGCAACCTCACCAAAACGGGCACACTAATGGGCACTGTGCTATATCTTAGCCCAGAGGCCTTCTTGCGCCAGCCCCTAGACGAGCGCACCGATATTTGGTCGTTTGGCATCACCCTCTTCGAGCTACTGACCGGCAACCGCCCCTATCATGGCGATTATTTATATGAGGTGATGGAGGCAGTGTTGCATACCCCCCTGCCCGACATCGAAAAACTGCGCCCCGATTGCCCCACCGGCCTCGCCGATTTGGTCTATCGGATGCTGCAACGCAACCGCGCCGCCCGCATCGCTACCATGCGCGAAGTGGGTGCAGCCATTGAAGACGTGTTGCGCGGGTTGCCCGCCACGTCGCCACGCCTGCAAATTGCCGCCCATGTGACCGGCCTAACCACCGCCGATGATGAGGGCTTGCGCTTTGCCCTGCCCATGCCCAAAGTGGGGCAAACAAGCGGCTTTCCGCCCCAGCTAACGCCCTTTGTAGGGCGCGACCGCGAACAGCGGGCCCTTAATGAATTGTTGGACGTGGCGCGGCGGGCCATTTTGTGGGGTGCGGCCGGCATCGGCAAAACGTGCCTCGCCGCCCAACTCGCTGGCAACAACAGCTATTATGTTGACCTGCGTGGCATCGGGCATCACGACAGCGCTATGGGCCTTATCGGCCACGCGGTCGGCTGCACAGTACGACCCACCACCCGCCACCAAGACCCCAGCACGCGCCTTTTAGACTTTTTGCAGCATAAAGCCTTGCTGTTGGTCGTGGATCATGCCGACGAATGGGCCGAGGGCGAGGCGTGGCTGGCAGAACTTACCCCCACCGAATATGACGCAGTGCGCGTGCTGATAGTGCGCCGCCAGCCGCCCACCGATGCCCTGCTTGGTGCGTTGCAGGTGGGCCCGTTTGAGGTGCGCGAGTTTAAGAAACGCCGCACCGCCGACGAATATCCCGTTACGGCCTTGTTTCTGAACGCCATCCGTCACAACGGAACCACCTATGATCTGCACGACGACAACATGGCCGCCTTTAGCCAACTGGCCGCCGCCGTGGGTGGCAACGCCCAAGCGGCCATTTTGGCGGCGGTGGCTTGCCAGCAGCGCGACATGTCCAAAGTAGCCGATCACATCCGCCGCGCCTATGACTATTATCGCACCGAAGCACCCACCCGCGACGAGGGCCTCTGTCGCATTCAGGCCGCCCTAGATGCCATGCTAGACCTGCTAGACAAGCCCGAACACGACGCGCTGTTGCAACTAAGCGTGTTTGTGGGGCCCTTCGAGCGTGAAGCCGCCCAAGCGGTCTCAGAAAATGTGAGCATCTATCACCTACGCCAGCTCACCGAGCGCGGCCTGTTACAACGCTTTCCCAATGGCTACTTTGTGCTCAATACCGCCCTAGCCGAGGCTGCGGCGCTGCGCCTAGCAACCCTCATCGGGCTTTTAGAGGGGGCATGGCGCGGCTTTGAAAACCATTATGCCGATTTCAGCCGCAAATATAAACATGACTTGCGTGGTTTTCGGCAACAAGTGGCACTGCGGGCCTTCCGCGATCAATTTGCCAATTTGTGCCGCGCTTGGCAAAGCGCCCTTTTTAACCACAACGACCGCGCCATCTCGCGCATGGCGGGTGTATGGGCGCTCTATTTATGGCTAGACCACGCCCCCCTAATCGGTGAACGGCTGTTTTGGCCCGCCGTCGAGCAAATCACCGATCCGCAGGCCAACAGCAACCTTAACCTTGTCACCAAGCTCTTAATTCGGTATGGGTTGTTTATGGTGTATCGGGCCGAGCGCCACGACGAGGCCAACAATTTGCTCGTAGAAGGCTATAATATTGCCAAAGGGCGCGGCAATTTAGAAGAAATGGCGTGGGCCAAATATGGCTTGGGTTTGTTGGCCGATGATCCCGCCGAGGCC
>CAZLPC010000533.1:0-2509 GCA_964561305.1 uncultured Anaerolineae bacterium | reverse complement strand
TCAAATGGGTTATATCAAGCGCACACCATCACACATTTATCGGGCCCAACGGCGTGGTGGCAAAGGTGCGATGGGTATGTCTACCCGTGGCGAAGATACGGTAGAGCATTTGTTCCGCGCTCGCTCACTCGATCACATGCTATTTTTTAGTGATAAGGGCAAGGTCTATAGCCTACGGGCCTATCAACTGCCAGAGTATAACCGTGCTGGGCGTGGTGTCTTATTAGAAAGCCTATTGGCCATTGACCCCAACGAGCGCATCACGGCAATCTCTGTCATTGAGACCTTTGAGAACCTAAACGGGTATTTCATCATGTGTACAGTTGGCGGGCGTATCAAGCGCGTGGCTGCCGATGAATTTGAGAGTGTGCGCCCGTCAGGACTTATCGCCATTAACCTAGAATCAGAAGACTATCTGGGTTGGGTAAAATATACGACAGGCAACGATGAAATTCTGCTAGTGACTTATAGGGGCCAATCTATTCGCTTCCATGAAAGTGAAGTGCGCGTAATGGGTCGCACCGCCGCTGGTGTAAATGCCATGCGGATGTATGAAAACGATGTACTGGCCGGCATGGATGTTATCACGGCTGGCTCTGAGTCTGGCGAGGTGTTGATCATCACCCAAAACGGTTTTGGCAAGCGCACCCCCCTAGAAGAGTTTCGGCAACAAGCCCGCTATGGGCTGGGCATACGGGCCATTGGGCGCGATATGTCGAAAACAGGTGGCATCATTGGTGCACGCATCGTGGACGAAGAAGCCGTAGACTTAACCCTAATCACCCGCAACGGCATCAGTATCCGTACACCTGTCGGCAATATTAGTAGCTATGGTCGCAGCGCCCGTGGCGTAAAAATTATGAACCTAGAAGGCGACGATCAAGTGGTTAGCATGACAATAGTGTTGGGTGACGACGAAGAAGCGACTGAAATTGACACCTTGCCAACCTTAATGGATGGCCCGATTGCAGACACACTAGAATCACCCGATCCTTATATGAACGGCAACCTGCCACTCGAAACAACCGAGGATGAGGAGTAGCATTTTGGATTATCAGCCCGTTTCGCCCGTGCTGGCAGAGCCAGAAGCACAACCCGACGAAGTTTTACCTTCAGATTCACCAGCAGAACGCATGGTTGGGCGTAGCTATGCCGAGCTACCCCAACCCTATTTAAAACAACGCAAAGGCTTTTTGCGCGAAGCCGTCGAAATTGTGCTGTTGGTAATGGCTATTTATACACTGGTCAACCTTAGCACAGCCCGCTTTGTCGTCGAAGGAAGCAGCATGGAGCCAACTTTCTTCACCGATCAATTTGTGATTGTGTCACGCTTGGCCTATATCGTTGGCGATCCAGAACGGGGCGATGTCGTGGTTTTTCATTATGATCAAACCAATCAGCGCGACTTTATCAAGCGTGTGGTGGGGTTACCCGGCGAGCATGTTGAATCTATTGGCGGACGCATTTATGTCAATGGCCAACTGCTCGAAGAGCCATACATTGATGCTTTTTGCAACTGCCGCGACAAAGAATGGTATTTGGGCGATGAGGAATATTTTGTGCTGGGTGATAATCGTAACTCTAGCCAAGATAGCTTTGACTTTGGGCCCATTAAGCGTGAGCAAATTATCGGTCGGGCATGGGTTCGCTATTGGCCACCAGAAGCATGGCAATTAATCCCCCATCATAACTATGGGTTGCCCAACCCGCTGCCTGCCGACCCGCCACCAACGCCCGATCC
Source organism: uncultured Anaerolineae bacterium (assembly GCA_964561305.1). Taxonomy (GTDB): domain Bacteria; phylum Chloroflexota; class Anaerolineae; order Aggregatilineales; family J027; genus J027. Next base: position 768 of record CAZLPC010000533.1, on the reverse strand, counting down.
AGTAGATGCATTGCCCGATCTTGATGTTAGCGATGAACTGATACCGGGTGGCTCATTCTAGCCAGCTACCATTATCAGTACACAGCGATCAAAATACCCCTGCGTTGGCAGGGGTATTTTTCTATAGTGAGTTGTGTCACTAGAAAAGCAAGTGAGAACTAGCCCAAAGCAGATCTAATGGTGTTGCAGGCAGGGCACGACCCATCGGGACGCACAATACCATAGCCACCTTGAGGGTCAGCCCCATAAAGGGTGAAATTGAGATTGAAGATGATAAACAACCGCACATTGCCCAATTGAGAAGCCAACACAACTGCTTCACCTAACCACTGCGCTTGCTCTGCGACCGAGGTGTCCTTGGCCCATGCAAATGTGCCGGGCAAGGGGCCATAGCCTTCTGGCGATAGATAGCCAATTTCAGTAAAGCAAGCAACTTCGCCGGGGAAATTCGCCATGGCGCGGTTCAAGTTTGCACCAAAGTAACGGGTAGGATAGTTGTCGCGCGGATCACCAGAGTTAAGCAACGGGCTGATGATGCCTTCGTTGTAGTGAACGCCAATGCAGTCGGCGTAAGCGCCCGCACCTGCTTGGGCCATTTGACGATAGTACACATCGTCATTACAGCCCTGTGCCGTACAACCAGCAGCACCAAACGCGCCAGTGGGGGCCGGACCAGCCGAGATGACAATAACATTGGGTTTGGCAGCCTTAATGGCAGTATAGGCTTTTTGCAACAACGGCACATAGCTTGCACCATTGATTTGACCC
>CAZLPC010000532.1:0-2519 GCA_964561305.1 uncultured Anaerolineae bacterium | reverse complement strand
CACATAGACATTATCACGATAGCGACGGGCATAGGCCAGCGTTGTCCAACTGCTGCTAATGACCACAACACCAACCAAGCCCAAAGCCAGCAAATGCCCGCCGCGTGCAGAAACCCAAACCAGCATCCAGCCCGCCATTGGAAAAAACAATGCCATTATGGACAATTGATAGCGTTTGAAGTGCCAAAAGGCTGTTTCTAGCGTGGCAACTCCCCCACTAATGACAACCAGCCAGCCCAGTGCCAACACAGCCGGCCCAATTTGGCGGCGCTGAATAGTGCTACGAGTCGCCATCAACGCATAAAGCACGGCTAAAACAAACAAAACAGATGGTAGATAGCGCCCATCTACCACATTAAATCCCGTCAACCACTCATGCCAAATTTGGGCCCAATTATCTAACACAGCCTCGAAACGTGCTTGGCGTGAAATGGTGGTGTTATACAAATGCGACTTGGCTTGATTGCCTGTTGCCGACGCTGATCCCGTCACCAAATAATTGATAAGTGGCTGAAGCATAACCGCCAAAATGGGGAATAGTTGCCACCAAGCCAATTTGCGCGATTGCCACACCACTGCCACAAGCGTAGACAGCGCGATGACGGCCCCTTCAGGGCGCGTTAGGGCCGCCAAGCCGCCAAAAACAATGGCTAGCGTCCAATGTTGGCGCTGATAGGCGTGCAATGTCCCTAAAATAGTCAAGGTAAATAAAAGCGTTTCCATACCACTGAGGGCCGCCCAAACATAAGGGCCGCTGCTCAAAAAAGACGCGGCCAGCCCCGCCCCAATGAAGCGGGCATTGGGCGATTGCTCTCGCACCATGCCATAAATAAAGCCGGCACTGATAACATAACACACCGCCCCAATGCCCAGCGCCCAATAGCCCAGCGCCAAGCCTTGAAAGCCCAACCCATAGCCCATAGCCAACAAGGGAGAATATAGGAAGCTAGTTGCGCCACTGGTCGGATCATCACCGGGATTGTAAATGTAGGGTTGGCCGCTAGCCAACTGGCGGGCATATTGAAAGTGGATATAGGTATCGTCTAGGGGCATAATCATTTGGCCGTTGCCAGCCCGCAGCCCCAGTGATACATATAGCACAATCAGCAGGCCGGCCAACCCACATAGCCCACCCCAAACCAACCAATCCGTTTTACTCAACGTCATCGGCGTAAACGCGCCAACCCACTTCTTCAACATTCATTTCTGTCAATTGCGCTGGCGGAATCCGTACACAAGTTGCTTCGGCTTCAACGGCCACTGTGCCATCGGGCAAAAGTGCCTCGCCTTGCACTTGGGCAATACGTCCGCGATCCTTCACGATACGGCCCCGAAATATGATTTCGGTCTCTAGCGGCACAGATTGACGATATTTGAGGTTGAGCGTAGCCGTAAACATTAGCGCGTTGGGGTCTTTGGCCAGCATAGAGCGGCCAATCAATTCATCCATCACAGTTGCCACGATGCCACCGTGAACGATGCCCGGATAGCTCTGGTAAAACTCGCTAAATATCACCCGCGCCTCAATACCATCATCTCCCACCGAATAAAAGCGCACCTTTAAGCCAACCGGATTAGAAACCCCGCAAATAAAACATTTTTGCGAACTGGGTTGCAGGCGTTTTTCTGCCATCTTTGACACTATCGCTTTCTTTGCGACACTTCGCGCTCAACGGCCATCAGCAGCTGATAGGTATCAACAGAAACCGCTTGAAGAGCGCGTTGGGCCATGCTGTCGGGCTGCATCAATAAGCCAATTAATAAATGTAAGGGATTAATAACAGGATAATCGCAGTTGTCGCAAGCAGCGTCAATAGCCAGATGCACCACCGTTTGCAGATCATCACTGAGGTGATAGGGGTGGTGTCGTTGGCGGGCATCTTGTAAGGGCATAGTCTCAATTATGCCGCGCAACCGCCGCCGATTGATGTCTACTGCTGATAAGAGATGTGCAGTCAGGCTATTTTCATCAATCATAAGCGCCAACAACAAATGAACAGTATCTATAATACGATGCTCTAGGCGTTGGGCTTCTTCTTGAGCCATCAGAAAAGCATCTTGGGCTTCAAACGTCAGCGTAAACAAGCGGTCGGCTAACACCGTTCCGTCGCGGACTGCCTCAAGCATAGCGGTTTGGGGTTCGACATATTGGGCCATGCACGCCAACACCTCTTCTGGGCGAATATTCAGCCGCCGCAAGGCCCGCATCCCTACATTATCTTCTAAAAACAACATGTGATAGAGCAAATGGCCAGAGCTAATAAGCGCATGTTGGCGCAAGCGTCGCTCATTACTAGCCCGCTCCAAAAGTCGCTTATAGTTTTCTGACAACCCCAACACATCTAGCGGTGCGTTTTCAGAGGGTTGTAGCTGTAAAATTTTGGCTTTTAAGCCAGCAACATCCACCCCCAAGTTTTTTAGCACTTTGCCACCAAGCCCTTGAAACTCGGAGAGCATAGCTAGCATCAGGTGTTCTGAGCCAACTTTGGAGTGGCGCAGATCGCGAGCCTGCTATTGGG
>CAZLPC010000531.1:0-2524 GCA_964561305.1 uncultured Anaerolineae bacterium | reverse complement strand
CCTGATGGCCCAAGCCGGCCAAACTGTTGGCCAAGCCCTGCCGATCCCCAATGGCCTCATAAATATCGCGGCTGCGCCGGAAGAAACGCTCGGCAGCCTCGATATCGTCTTGGCTCAGGGCAATTACGCCCAAGTTGTGCAAATTTTGGGCCGTGCCTTGACGGTCGGCGCTGGCCTCGCAGAGCGCAAGACTTTGTTGGGCGAAGTGTTCGGCCTCTTCAAAATTGGCGGCGCTGGTGGCCAGTTGGGTCAGATGAATGAGGGCCCACGCTTGGCCGCGCAGATCGCCGTTGACTTCTGACATGGCTAAACTTTGCTGATAATAGCGCATCGCCTCCGCCGTGTCGCCGGTGCGCTCATAGGTGTCGCCCAGCAAGCGCAGCGCCTTGCCATGATAGCGGGCCGCGTCGGCGTGTTGTTCCATAATGCCCAGCGCCCGCCCCAACAGCATCCGCGCATGTTCATAGAGTGCGCTCACTTCGATCAGTTCTTCCACCACCATCAGGCTGATGATCATGCTATAAAACGTCTCTTTGGTTGGCTCATTGGCCCGATGCCAATGCTCGAACAGCTTTTCGGCGTAGATGTCGGTCTCGGTGGCATACACCGCTTCTATAGACTCGGCGACGCGCCGATGCAAGGCTGGCCGCGCTTCTAAATCGAGCTGAGACAACACCGCTTCGCGCAGTTTGTCGTGGCTAAATTGATAGAGGCCGTCTTTAAATTCAAATACAGCCGCGTTGGCCGCCGTTAGCAAAAAGGTGTCGAGGCCGCGCTGATCGGTTTTGAAGGCGTGCAACATCAGGCGGCTGTCGAATTGGCGGCCCGCCAACGCCGCCAACTGCACCCATTCGCCGTAGCGGGCCGGAATTTGATCCAGCCGCCGCTGAATAATGGCTTGCACACCGCCGGCTATCACGCGACGCGGCAAGCTGATTTGCCCCACCCCGCGCAAGCTGCCCGCTTCTTCGGCCAAGGCCCGGATCACCTCGATCAAAAAGAACACGTTGCCTTCGGTCTCTTTGCTTAACAAGTCCAACACTTCGGGCAGGGCTCCCACCTCGCCCAACATCATGCTGCTCAGGCGGGCCATCTCTTGGTCGTTCAGGCGTTCTAGGCGCAGCATCTGCATTTGGCTCAGTTCGTCGGGAATGTCGGGGCGTTCATCGGTGCGCACTGTGGCCACAATCATCGCGGGCAAATCGTCGAGGGTGTTGAGCAACGTGCGTAGCGGATTAAGGCTTTCTAGTGTCCAGTGCAGGTCTTCTAGCAAAATGACGACGGGCTTGGCTTGGCGGCGCAAAATATTACCCAGCGTAAACGAGAGCCGTTCTTCTTGGGCTTTAATCGTCAGTTCAGGCGCATCCTCGACAGTACGATGCAGCAATTGGCCAATGGTGGGCACAATCAGCTTCAGGGTGCTGGCTTCTAGGTCGCTTAATACAATAGACAGCAACAACGGCGGCACAACCCCGCGCCACAACTGATAGGGCAAGCCCCCGCCTTCTAGGCCCTGCCCGCGCACCACCGTCGCGCCCTGCACCAGCGCCTGAATGCGGAACTCGTCTAATAGGCGGCTTTTGCCCACGCCACTCTCGCCCATAATTAAGAAAGCGCGCGGGTGGCCGCTTGGCGGGGTTGACGGTGGAGGCGCGTTTTCATCCAACAGCGTATTGAGTGCCGATTTTAGCTGGCCCAGTTCGGCCTCGCGCCCGACAAAGTTGGCGGCTTGCAAAAAACTGTCGCGGATGGCCGGCGACTCGCCCGACATCGGCAACTCGATGGCGTTATAGAGGGCTTGCATCACCGAAAACGCATCGGGGAAGCGATCTTGGGGCGCTTTGGCCAACAGCCGCGCAATGATGGTCCGCATTTTGCGGTCTTCAATTTTGCCCAAATTTGGCTCTTGGTTTAGCACCTGCATCAACAGTTGATCGGGGCGCTTGGCCGCATAGGGCAAGTCGCCGCCGGTCAGCGTCTCAAACATCGTCACGCCCAGCGCATACAAATCAGAGGCGATGGTGGGCGCTGTACCCGACAACACTTCGGGCGCAAGATAGGCCAGTGTACCCACGGGCGCTACCCATTCTTCATCATCGCTGGGCGGCGTGCTGCTCACGGCCATATATTCTAGGGCCAAGCCAAAATCAATCAATACCACGCGCTCGCCATGTACCAGCACATTGTTGGGCTTAATGTCGCGGTGCAAAATGCCGCGCTGGTGCAGATAGACCACGGCCTCTAGCATTTGAATGAACAAGCGCACGCGCTCGGTGTGGGGCAAGTGGGCGGCGTGTTGGTCTATGGGGCGGTTGTTGGCGATGAGTTCCATCGTGAAAAACGGCGTATAGGTGCTGTCGAAGCCATAATCTAGCACGCTGATCACGTTGGGGTGGCGCAACGAAGCCAGCGTCTGAAACTCGAGGGCCAGCGCCGTCCGCAACAACTCCGATTCTTCAGTATCAAAAGACAGCAGCAGCCGCTTCAACGCCACCTGCGCCCCCGTTAGCCGATCCGCAGTGCG
>CAZLPC010000530.1:0-2528 GCA_964561305.1 uncultured Anaerolineae bacterium | reverse complement strand
ACTTGCCGCGACACGATGAACCCCGTCTCATCCGCGCTGTTGTCCTGCCACACCAACTCCACCGGCGGCGAAGAGGTAATGGCGAGGTTGGTAGGCATCTCTAAATTCATAGGTAAGTCCATTGAAATGATTTCACTACGATTGTTGATTGTATCTTGACTATAGACTATTTGTGAGCCATCAACAGCTATTGTCAGAACATATACATCTTCCACAGAAGCCACTGAGACAGGTATACCTGAAGGTATACTCCAGAGGAATATCTCGGATATAGTAGTAAATGCTAATATATTTAAACTGGGATGCCATTCGATATCTTGTATTGGCATTTCATCGGGCGCATAATGTGTCGTTATCGCTTCCCATGAACGAGTATCCAATATCTCAATGCGCGACGAGCGGGTAGTTGATAAATCTAAGGATTTTTTACCTAAAATAGCAATATAATCGCCTGTTGGACTCCATATTATCTGGTCAATCTGCCAATCCCGTAGATTTGATGGTCTAACTTCTTCGCCTGTCTCAGCGGAAATAACTGCAAAACCACCTGCGACACTAAGATCGCCGACAGCTACAAGTGTACCTTCAGGGTTCGCTGTGATATAAAAGGCTGATTCATAAGAATCGTAAGGCCTTGACCAGACTAATTCAAAGGATGTGCCATTATAGTGCCAACGCTCTATCAATCCGGTATGATAGCTAGCAAATCCCTCACGCATCGAAATAATAACATCCATTGAGTTTGGTAGCCATTGCACATTATTGATGCTGTATCTTAATGTTTGTTCAGCAATGGCTTGTCCAGAGTTGACATCTAATAATGCTATGTCACCTCCTCTAGCAACGAGAATTGTATTGGGAATCAGTGGCCAATCAAAAGTATAAAGTCCGGACAATTGATAGCTTACACTAGCATTGTTTGACTGAATTTCTAAAATCGAGTTTTCATATCTGATTGCCAATAATGTTCCATCATGATTATTGGCAATCTGTACAGCAAAATCACCCTCTTGTGCCGTTGCTTGTGAAGAGATAAGCACAACAATTAGGATTGATAGAAGCAATAAAATACATCTCGCATATAGTCTATTATACATCTTAGCTTACTCCTCAACGTGGGATTTGACGGGCAAATGCAGGATTACTCGGAATTTGGGTGGCTATGGCTACCCAACTGTAACCAAGATACTCATAGGTGGCTTCATCATAAGCAATACGAAGCACAGGACGAATAAACGTAGGCGCACTCGGTCGATAAGTATGTTGAAGTTTTTTCATCCAACTTTCCTCATTGGTGATATTACGACAAGAATCATCTAATACTTGTGTACTATCGTAATACGTCTGAATGAGTGTTTGATCAATTTGGCCAAATGATAGGCAAAATCCCCCTGCGTTAAGTGGTGGGCCGCCAACTCGATGATCAATCGCTCGAAAAGAATCTGGCATACCGGGGTTTGGATCACACTCATCCCCATAACCGTCTAAATCTTGGTCGCTATGTTGTATACCATATACTGCCGATGAGAGGCGCGGACATCTATCAATGCGATTGTCTAAGCCGTCATTGTCAATATCACCTATAACATCCACTCTATTTGCTGGCCAGTTCGCAAGTTTGAACTCGGCTCCACCATAAGCAGGATAAAACGAACGCAACAGAGCGATTGTTGTATCTGCATCAGCTTGATAAGCTCCGTTATAAATCTTCCAAGTATCAAGTGCTTGAGGGTCAATTTGACTCAAAGCATCACTTTCATATATGTCGTTTTCGGTGAATATCACAGCAATAAGAAAGTCATTGATGGCTTGGTCAATAACGCCAAAATCACTTGAATATCCAATATTAGTTGCACCCAAACGACTTTGAAAAGAGGTAAACCAACATCGTTGTTGTTCAAAATTTGCATCGCGCTTTTGCCCCGTAGCGCAGTCTGACGGAGCTAGTAGTAGAGCTTCAAAAACACAATGCACATATGCACTAATCCAAGCGGCTTTCAATGAATCGCTATTTTGTACATTTGAAAATCTAGCATTCACCACCTCTTCAAACATCGCATTGTTACTGTTGTTAGGAGTTCTACAAATTTCAGGATTATATGGATATGTATCAATCCATCCAAATTGGCTACTATTTACTAGGCTGTAAATGTTGCTTACACCTCCCAGTCTTTCCCGATTAATCATCGCATTAAGAAATGTAAACGTAGAAAAGTATAAAAAGTGAACATCAAACCTTTTCTGAGGATCGATATTAAAGCTAGCTTCACCGTTTGGCGAACAGTGATCAATTGCCATTACATACGGAGACCATAATGTTGAAGTAAGGTCTTCAAAAGGTGCTTCATTTTGGCCTTCAGGTGTACAATATGGACTTTCCCTTAGGAATTGGGTACTAATAATGCCAGAGGCATCATTATAGGGAGCCACTGTGCCAATAGGGGAATAAGGATTCTCTATATCTGGTAGTTCTTGCAATAGCAAGAAAAACAATACTTGTCGAATCCACTCATAGTCACCAGTAAAAA
>CAZLPC010000529.1:1343-2528 GCA_964561305.1 uncultured Anaerolineae bacterium | reverse complement strand
ACGCGCACCTTGCCTGCCAAATCGCCCACGGCGACCCGATTGCCGCCCAGATGGGACACGCTTAACAGGGGATCGCGCAGGCGCAACACCGCCAACTGTTCGGTGGTGTGGGTGTCCCACAGGCGCACCGTGCGATCAAACGACACCGATACACAATGGCGCTCATCTAGCCCCGCTACGTCCGTCACATAATCTTCGTGGCCGGCCATCACCTTGCCCGCGCCCGTGATGAGGCTCCAGAGCCGCACAGTTTTGTCATTAGAAGCCGAGAGAATGCGCGTTTGGCCCAACAGGGCAAGGGCGCGGATCATGCTGTTGTGGCCTTTCATTTCGCGCACCACGCGCTGCTTGTCTAAGTCCCACAGGCGCAGGGTGTTGTCGCTGTCGGCGGTGACAAAAGCGCGATCATTCACGGCCACCAAGGCGGTGGGACGGAGCGATGCTGCTGCGAAGGCGGTCACCAAATCGCCGCCTCGCAACTCCCATTGTTTGATAAACCCGTCTGCGCCCACCGATAGCAAATGCGCGGCATTCATGCGGACAAGACCGGTCACTTCGTCATCGTGGCCCACGTATTCGCGCAGCTTCTTCGCGCCGACGCTTGTCCACAGCCACACTGCACCATCGGCCGCGCCCGACATCACGCGGAAATCATCAATTTTTAGGGCCACGTTCACGCCGTCTTGGTGACCCACAAGGCGCTCTTTCAGGTCGGCGGTGTGGGTATTAAACACCACCAATGTATGATCGGCAGAGGCGCTAATGGCATGGTCGGCGGATAGAGGGGTGATCGACACCACCCAGTCGGTGTGCAGCGCTATGGTTTCTTGGGTGGGCTGTTGCAACGAAATATCCCATTGTCGTAGCGTGCGATCCACCGAAACAGTGACGATTTGCTGCTGCTCTATTTGTGCGATGCCCGTTACCCCGCCGATGTGGCCTTGGGTGCGCCGCACCACTTGGTGCAATAATGGCCGCCAAACCCACACCGTGCCATCGCCACAGCCCACCACTAACAAGCCGTTTTCCATCATACACAGGCTTAACACAGTGTGGGGGTGGTCTTCTAAGACTTGGATGGCTTCGCCTTTGCCCGCTTCGCTTTTTTGGATGTGCCACACGCGCACGCTGCGGTCGGCCCCGGCGCTGGCAAAATGATCGAGATCCACGCGCACCAGCGCCAAA
>CAZLPC010000529.1:0-1333 GCA_964561305.1 uncultured Anaerolineae bacterium | reverse complement strand
CATCATGGCCGGCATAGGTGGCGGTTTGCTCGCCCGTGATCAGGTTCCAGCGCCGAATCGTACCGTCTAAGCTCGCCGACAGCGCGGTTTTGGTGTCCAGTACCAATAGCGCCGTCACGGCCTCGGCGTGGCCCTTAAATTGGCGGATCTCGTTGGCGGTTTTAATGTTCCAGAGGCGTAGCGTTTGGTCATCGCTGCCCGACAATACGCGCTCATCGTCTATGCGGGCCACACAGCGCACGCCCCATGTATGCCCTGACAGCGTTAGCTTGCTGTGGCCGGTATGAATATCCCACAGTCGCACCGTTTTATCCTCGCCGCCCGACAACACCGTGTCGAAGAAGGCCACCACATTCACGCGATCTTGATGCCCCACGAAGTTCCGCAGCGATTGGCCCGCGAACATATCCCATAGCCGCAGCGTGCCATCTTGGCCCGCTGTGACGATGTGTTGGCCGTCTAGGTTGATCACGCCTGTGATGGCCCCCTCGTGGCCCCAATAGGTCTCTAGCAGGCTGGGATTCATGGGATAGCGCCACGCGGGTTCGGTGCGAAAGTGGGGATAATTAGACAGCCACGCATCAAAACCATCGCGCAGGGCATCGAGCTGTTGGTGGTGGGCGCGTTCGCGGATTTGTTGGACGGGCCAAACGCTATGGCTGTCCCACTCGCGCAAGAAGGGCGCTTCCCACTCTACCAAGCGTTTCAGGTTGATGAGTTCGGCGGGGGGCGGGCCGTCGTCTAGGCTGGCCAGCGCCACCTCGTCGAGGTCAATTTGCACCTGCCGAATGCCGCGCCCTTTGGCTTGCTCATAAAACGTGGCCGCATCGCTGAGGCGCACGATTAGGCGGTACATGGCCGCCCGAAAACCATCCCGATAGGTTGGCATCCAGCGCCGAATATAGCGCCGCACGCGCCCATGTAGCTCTAAATCGCCGCCATGATACATTTCAATGAGGCCGGCCCGATGCAGGCGGTCTAGGGCTGCGTCTAGCTTGTCGCTCGATAAATCGAGCATGAGCGCCAAGCGTGCGCGGGGGATGACCGACTCGCGCCGAAACGTGGCCAACAGCTTCCACACATCGAGTGTGGTACTATCCAGTTGATCGCGATGCCAACTGAGCATGGCATTAACGGGGTCGTGCTGGTCAAGATAGGGGCGCAGTGTAGCCACATTGAGGCGCGGGATGATGTCGAGGGCGGTGCGTAGAAGATGGGCCGATTGTGGAAAGCCACCGATCAGCTTGCCGAGGTCGGCGTGGTTCTCGCCGACAATGGCATTAATGGCTTCGTCGGTCATTGGCTCGACAGGAAAGGCCACAAACGGGCTGGG
>CAZLPC010000528.1:0-2529 GCA_964561305.1 uncultured Anaerolineae bacterium | reverse complement strand
CCTTGACGCAGCCGATCCGCGCCAAGTGTCAGATGAAGTTCTGTCCGGCGGGCGTGTCGTCAAAGTGGCGGGTGTTGGTGGCCAGCCCAAAGTCCAATAATTTTACTGTGCCGTCGGGTGGCACCAGCACATTGTTGGGTTTTAGATCGCGATGGATGATGCCTTGCCGATGCAGATAACTAAGGGCCTGCAACACTTGGATCACCAACGCCATGCCCTCTTGTAGGGTAGTGCCTATAATGGCTTGTTGGATTGTGCGTGTTTGGCTGAGCAGTTGCATGGTGAAGTAGGGGATTTGGTCGTCGGTAAAGCCGAAGTCTAGCACATCTATGATGTTGGGATGGCGCAGGCTGGCTAGGGTGCGAAACTCGCGGATGAGGGATAATCGCGCTAGGTCATCGTCCATGCTTAAGGTTTCATGACGCACTACTTGTTTGAGGGCCAATTCTTGGCGTGTTAAACGGTCATATACACGATAGACAACGCCCATACTGCCGCTGCCTAGTGTACCTAGGATTTTGTAGCGTTGCATCTAAACCAACCCCTTTAAATTCTACTCAATTATATTATTGCAAAACATCAAACCATTGTCTACTGATGAAATATGTCAGTGCTTGCTAGTAGCGTGATCAAAACATGGATCGATCTGCATCGATCCATGTTTGAGTTGAATAGTGGGGGGGGGAAGTGGGCGTGTACTATTCGATGATGGTGACCCGTTCCAACAGCCAATTGGTGACAGTGGGCAGGAACTCGGGCGTGAAGTTTGGCTCTAGTATCGCATATTCCTCAACCGAGCCAGTTTCGGCAGCTTGGAAAAGGTGATTTGCCCCCTCAATTGTGATGATGGTGACATCGGGGTTGGCGCTTTGGGCAAAAGCCGCTTCCATTGGCGGAATATGTGCATCGGGGTTAACTTGCACATCTAGCTCGCCAAAAATAGCCAATACGGGCACTGTAATTTGGGATAAATCGGGGGCGGGGTCATACTCTAGCAGTGTGGCAAAGCTCTCGTTGGCATAGCCTTGGCGGCCGGCGGCTGCTTGTTGGCGGGCAAATGCTTCGGGATCGCTGATGCCTTCGGCTTGCAGTTCTTCGGCACTATAGCCTGCTATGGTAGCTAACGCTTGTTCATAAGCCAATTCCTCGAACGCATCCCAATCGCGGGCAGCGATAAGTGGAAACAACGCTTCAAGATTGTCTATTTGGGTGGCAATCTCTGCTTCTGAAGCGCCGGCCAATTCATAAATATCGGCATTTTGCACCCGCAGCAACTCTTCGCCAGCAAGGCCGGGTCCGGCCATCAGAATAATAAAGGCAGCGTTGTTATCTTCTGCGCCACCAATCAGTGCGGCATAGATGCTGCCTTCACTATGGCCCAACAGTCCTACTTGGTCGGGGTTGATGTCGGGGCGGCTTTGCAGATATTCTATGGCGGCGCGGCCATCGCTGGCAAAGTCATAGATGCTGGTGGCATTATAATCGCCTTCTGACTCGGCCACACCGCGATCATCATAGCGTAGCACCGCGATGCCGTTGCGTGTGAGGGCATCGGCAAGCACCCGAAAAATAGGGAAGTTAAGTATTCGTTCATCGCGGTCTTGGGGGCCGGTGCCACTCATCAGCACCACCGCCGGGTGTTGGCCCTCGGTGCGGGGAATGGTGAGTGTGCCCGCTAGGGTAAAGTCGCCGCTGCTGAAGGTGACATCTTCAACAATATAGGGCAGGGCACTGGTATCTAAGGTGAGTGGGGCTAAGGCCTCAATCGCGGGCAAAAACACCGCTTCGTGCAGCGTTTCATACTCGGTGGGCGCGGCTTGCAATAGCGCCAGATAGGTTTTGCCGCGCTGTTCGGCCATGCCCAGATCAATTGTCAGTTGAACTGTGCCATCGTCATAGTCAATTTGATAGAGTGTCCATGTAAAAGCCGCGCTTTCAAACGTACCGACACTGTCGGGAATGGTGGTTAGGCCCAGTTGGGGCAACAAGGACGGCCACAGGTCGTCGGGAGACTGGGGGACGGTTTGCAGTGCCAACAACGTGGGGTCAGTAGATGTGCTTTGGCGCACATAAAGGCCGTTGCCTATATTTTGCCAGCCCTCTGGTACAAGGCCTTCTATGCCAAAGGCTTCATCTTGAAACGGTACAAGCGTGGATGGTTCTTGGGCACTAACGGGCAGGGCCGCTAAGACGAGCCCAGCCAGCACCAATAAAATAAGCCCAATAGATTTTTGCATCGAACATCCTTTGATGATTATAGTCAACTGTTAAGCTATACGCGCAATTGTATCAAAAGTTTTTGGGGAATAGTAGAAGGCGTGGTTTTCTAGTTGTCATAGCCAAATGTCATGAAATCCGTATGACATTTGGTTGCTCGTTCTTACAAAAAGTAATGTATAATGTAAGATGAAGTTTACTTTTTTAAGTTTAATGAAGCGGAGGTGGGCAATGTTCCGCCATGACATTCACGACAACACATTGCAGATCGTCCTCCAGCAACTTAAGAGTTATTTGCGGTCGCAGCCGATT
>CAZLPC010000527.1:0-2534 GCA_964561305.1 uncultured Anaerolineae bacterium | reverse complement strand
GGCCACTAGTGCCTTATAGACAGCTTCGGCGACAATTTGTGGCTCGGCTCCTTCCTCATCAGATTGCTGGCGCTTGGCCGTAACCGTTTTCAATTCGTCTTCATAGTATTGACGGGCTGCGTCTGGCATTCGCTCCAACAGCGCTTCATACTCATCTACAGCTTTTTGCCAGATAGGAGTTTTTATGCTGGCGGGTTTTATCACCACTACCTCTAAATGGGGCCACTTCGCCAATTCCATTCGCAACGCATCTGAGATCGCTTCGAGGGCAAACTTTGAAGCGTGGTAGGCCGCCAAATACGGGCTAGAGATTGTGCCACCAAATGAACTCATGTTGATAATGTGTGCAGATGTAGCTTGGCGCAAAAGCGGCATAAAGGCTTGGGTTATGGCTACTACACCAATCACATTTACCTCCCATAAAAAACGCAGATCATCTATGGGCAAAAACTCGACGGGCCCCGAAGCCGTAATACCGGCATTATTGACGAGACCAACAATGCCTTTTTCGCCAACCACAGCTTGCACCGTCTCTACACTCTCGGCAATTTGCTCTGGTTTGGTGACATCTAAAAACAATGGAGTAATAGCGGATGCCTCTGCCAATAAACTATCGGCATCCGCTTGCTTACGAACGCCTGCGAAAACATGAAAGCCCCGCGCATCTAAATAAATGGCACAGGCCCGTCCAATGCCCGTAGATGCGCCCGTAATAACCACAGCGCCGTGAGGTTTTGCTGTATTCATAAGTGATGATCCTCTCTAAATTATGGGTATTGTGTTGGTTTGCACAAAACGGATGACGACATCCTGTTTTGTTTCGTTTTAAGATCATGACACAGATAGCTTGGGAGAAGTTAAATCATGGAGACCACTACATCACTGAAACCGCCAATGAACCGTGATGAAATGCGCGATGCGGTTGATTTGGCACTGTGGACGGGACAGTTGTTAATGCACAGCGGAGCTGATAGCAAGCGCGTGGAAGAAGTGGTGCATCGTATTGGTACGGGGCTCGGCTGCGATTGGATGGATATTCAAGTTTCTTCCAATGCCATTATTGCCTCGACGGTAAGCAATGGCGATTTTCGGACAAAGGTACGGCGGGTAATGGGTTTTGCTACCAATATGAGTATATTTGCGACGGCCAACGACCTGCGCTATCGTGTCGAAGCGGGCGAACTAGATCGTTATGCCTTGCGCCAAGAACTAGAGCGGCTGTCACACCTTCCCCCACAATACAATCGGTGGACAGTTGTCTTCACAGTGGGGTTATCCTGTGCTGCTTTTAGCCGCCTATTTAATGGTGATCTAATTGTGTTTTTGATGACATTTTTGGCGGCCTCGGCGGCGATGTTTGTGCGCCAAGAACTTAAGCGCCGCTTGTTCAACGACTTTCTGATTGTTGTCGTCACAGCCTTTGTTGCCAGCCTTATTGCCGGACTAGCCACACTTTTTGAACTAAGCGACGAGCCTTCGATTGCACTTGCAGCATCGGTCTTGTTATTAGTGCCCGGCGTGCCTCTCATTAACGCTGGCGAAGACTTGTTGCAAGGTCATTTTGTGATGGGCTTGGTACGCTCGGTTTTTGGTAGTCTAATCGCCTTATGTATTGCGTTGGGATTGTCTATAGCGATTCAGCTTTTGGGGATACAAGGCTTATGATCCTGCTAGAAATTGTACTGGATGCGTTTTGGTCAGGAATTGCGGCACTTGGCTTTGCGGTTTTGTTTAATGTGCCGCGCCGTGTCCTTCATGCGTGTGTATTATGTGGTGCATTGGGGCACGCCACCCGCCAAATGATGATTGAAATGGGATTGGCCTTGCCCACGTCTACCCTTATTGGGGCCAGTTTCGTTGGTTTTGCGGCTGTTTGGTTGGCGCGGCGGCATAAAATTCCCTCGTCCATCTTTGCGATTACAGGTGCAATTCCTATGGTTCCGGGTGTGTTTGCTTTTCGCACCATGATCTACCTATTACAGATTCCTGAAGCCACAGACCCAGAAATTTTGTTGTTGGCCGCCAATAACGGCGTAATGACAGGGTTAGTCTTAGCCGCAATTACACTAGGGATTGCCTCGCCACGCTTAATCTTTTTGCGGCCAAAGCCCGTTGTTTAAGAGGTTGAAAGATGGTACGCAGACTATTTTTAAGGGCCTACGAACATCTCTATAATGCTGTTGTGCAGCAATATCTATTTAAAATGAGCGCCCAAGACGCGCACGAGTGGGCTTTGCATCGCCTAACCCAAGCCGATAAGTATGCTTTAGCATCAACCCTAGCCAAGTTGTTACAACAGTTCACGCTTTCCGCCACCCCAACCACAATTGGCCGCTTGTCGTTAAGCCATTCTATGATATTGGCGGCGGGTTTTGTAAAAGGCATGGGCTTTCAAACCCAAACCCAAGCCCTGCAAGCGGTACGTGATGGGCAAAACATTATCCCCGGTTGGCGTACTATGCCCAATCTAGTTGGCTTGGTCGAGTATGGTTCGTTTACGCGCCAACCGCGTATTGGTAACACCGGAACAGTCA
>CAZLPC010000526.1:0-2540 GCA_964561305.1 uncultured Anaerolineae bacterium | reverse complement strand
TGCTGGCCAATCGGCTTATGACAACATTTTGGGCGGCATTAGTGGGCTGGTGGTGGCCAGCTTAAGTGCCTATCTGGTTGGCGAATTTCTCAATAGTTATGTGATGGCCCGCTTAAAAGTAAAAATGCACGGCGCAATGTTGTGGGTACGCACCATTAGCAGCACATTGGTCGGCCAAGCAGCAGATACAACTATTTTTTTCATTATAGCGACACTATTGGGTGTTTTTCCGGCCGAAATTTTGCTGTCGCTCATTATCACCAACTACATTTTTAAGGTGTTTATCGAGGCTGCTCTTACGCCTATCACCTATCTAGTGGTGCATCACCTCAAAAATGCCGAACACGAGGATTATTACGACTATCACACCAACTTCAATCCGTTTAGCTTGCAGGTATAAAGCAGCAATTTTATGGATGAGCAAAACCACAGCAATCCAGAAACACACAGCGATGATAATGAAATTGATGTTGTCGCACAGTTCTTTGCCAATGATCCGTATAGCCAGCGCCACGATGCCAGTTTTGAAGACGTGCCAGAAGGCCACCGCAGTGGATTTGTGGCGGTCGTGGGTCGCCCCAATGTAGGTAAAAGCACGCTAATTAATGCCATTATCGGGCAAAAAATAGCTATTGTTACGCCCAAGCCACAAACCACGCGCATCCGTCAGTTGGGCATTTTAAGCACCGACATGATGCAAGCCATTTTTATTGACACGCCCGGCGTTCATTTGGCCCGCAGTGGCTTGGGCGAATTTATGGTGAATGTCGCCGTCCAAGCCTTACGCGATGCTGATGTGGTCGTTTTTATTAGCGATGCCAGCGACAGCCCCAATGGCGCTGATCGGAATGTGGCCCACCTTATCCGCGAAGCCCAACCCACAACAGTGCTGCGCGTATTAAACAAAGTAGACCTTTCTAGCAATCCCGATTTGTATCGCATTCATGTAGATGCACATTTGGCATTGGTAGAGCATCACGCATGGTTTACCACCATTGCCACCGAAAATACTGGCGTTCCTGAATTGGTTGAAACAATCCAAGGCTATTTGCCAGAAGGCCCGCGCCTTTATCCTCCCGATGAAGTATCAGATTTATGGGTGCGCGAGATTGTGAACGAGATGATCCGCGAGCAAATCTTGTTGCTGACCGATGAAGAAGTGCCTCATGCCACCGCCGTTCAAACCGAAGAATATCTTGAGCGCGACAATGGCAAGGTCTATATTCGGGCCACCATTTTTGTCGAACGCGACGGGCAAAAAGCCATTCTGGTGGGCAAAAATGGCGTAATGATCAAGAAGATTTCGCAACGCTCTCGCTACGCCATTGAAAAGTTCATCGAAAAGCCCGTCTTTTTAGATGTTAAAGTCAAAGTCTTGAAAAACTGGCGCAGCGATGAAAACATCTTGCGTCGCCTAGGTTATCGAATCGAGCGTTAGTCTGATGCAAGCATCGCCCTATCATCAAGCCGCGTTACCCAAAGCCAAACGCACCAACTGTCTAAAACCAATTGTGGGGTGTGTGTTTGGCCCAGTGTTGGCGGTAGGGTTGGTGTTGGGCTGCGCGTTGGCCTGTCTTAGCGCCCTAACCCTGCGCGGCCCACAGCCCCCCTTAGGCAAAAACTATGAACCCGACCCCACCGCAGCGGCCCAATATGAACAAAGCGTCATTAACTCGCTGCGGCAATCGGTCAGTACCAATGGCACATTTACCATTCAGATGGAAGATCGGGCGCTGTCAGCATGGCTCAATACCGAGTATAAAACCTTATTTGAGACCTACGACATCCCCCAGCCATTTCTATGGGAACAAAGCGAACCGCAGTTTCAAATCCGCTTTGATGATGATCAAATTTTGTTTTATGTTGAAAATCAAATTCCACTGCTCACGCTTAATGCCATGCTGACAGCCGAGGTCAAACCGCCTAGTACCGATCTAACCATTTATCTGGTTGCTGTGGATATTTTGAAAATTGAGTCTATGGGGTTTAGCATAGAGGACGACAGCGCCACAATTAGCGCGTGGATCGCCCAATTGCTGACCGCTCAAATCGAGGAATATCAACTTGAAGCGGGCCTTGAAAATGTTGAAATAACTGGCGTAAGCGCCCAAGATGGGAATTTGACACTAAGCGGACAAGTGGTGGTGAATTAGGGATAAGTAATAGCCACGCTGGCCATCACCTATCCCACGGGGTGTTATTGATATTCTGAGACTTGCAGTGTGCCATTAATCAGTTGCTGCGCCAATACTTCTAGCTCAGCTTGCAACTCAACTGCAATGCTATCCTCAAAGGCATGGAATGGGGCCAGCCCCACTTCACCGAAATAGTTGCCATCGGTGAGCGTGCCATTTACATGATCCACAACAATTGCTGCCATCGCACCATCTAGCAGTTTTGCAGCACTAGAAACAAGGCAGGGATGCGCCTCTGGAACGGTTAGCCATTGGTCAGTATCCACACCAATGCAATAGGGGGGATTAGACCCTATCGAGGCTACCTCAATTAATGCACCATTGCCGGTTAGACCCGCCGCCGCA
>CAZLPC010000525.1:2173-2554 GCA_964561305.1 uncultured Anaerolineae bacterium | reverse complement strand
TGCCCAGCAGCACCACCATAATTGCAGGTATGCCGATGTCGGTGGTGATGTTCCAAGCCCGCACTTGTACCTGAAACCACGGCGGTAGATAGCTGTCTAGCAAATCTCTAATAAGTGGATCATGCACGGTACTGAGATCTATTTCTGGAACAGGCAAACGGTTGTAATACGTAATGACAAACGCATCGCGCTCGACACCTTCACAAAGGCCACGCAAAATGGCCCAATCGGGGGTTGGCCCTGCTGCCAAGCCAGTTGTGGTATTAAGCCCAAAGAGCTTTTGATGTTCATCTTGATAACCAAACAACACTTGGGTTGCCAGTGCATGGGCCGGCGTGTGGTCTAGCAAGTGGTGGCCGTGTTGCCAATACATTGAGATAG
>CAZLPC010000525.1:1393-2163 GCA_964561305.1 uncultured Anaerolineae bacterium | reverse complement strand
AGATAGTGGGGTCAAAGCGTGTTGCGTCAGGATAACGAGCATATTCGCCTTCTGAAAGCAGCAAAACGCTATCGGGATGCACACCACCGGGCAGATCGTCAAACGCTGCTAGGGTGGTGCGCTCCGCTTGAAAAAAGCGCGGTGCATAGCGTTCGATAGCTTCGCCCATTGCGGCCAATGCCGCCGCATAGCGGGTAGTAGCAAAGCCCGCCCCAAAGCGCGATTCAGTGTGAGAGGGTTGGGCTGTGCCCCGAAAAATGTCGGCGGCAATGGCGGTGGCCCACCAAAAGTTTTCATTAGAACGCGCATCAAACCGCACTTCTGACAATAGGCCTGTACGGGGCGACACCAATGTATCGTAAGCACGCTCGAAGGCGGCTTTTAGGGTGGCCTCGTCTTGATAGGCGTTGTCTAGGCGACGGGCGTGGGCGGTTGTTGTCATCAGCAAAGGCCCTTATTTAGCAACCGACGTGGGTTCGTCCAAACGAAAAGCGCGGGTCGGCGGCTGCATCAGCAATGCACCACAGGCCTCACAATCCGGAACCAGCAATACTGGATGATGGACGGTCTCTAGGTGTGTTAAGTCAAAGGTGATCAGCTTGGGGGCTGGCATTGAATCGCGCCCACCCATTAAATGACGCAGGCAACGAGTTACCGCCAACGAAATGAGCAAGCTGTCGTTGGCTAGCGGGCGCTCTTGCAGCACCCAATCGGGCGCTCCGTCGCCGTTAAGCAAGTACTTTTCATAGGCATAATCCGCGTCAAAGTTT
>CAZLPC010000525.1:0-1383 GCA_964561305.1 uncultured Anaerolineae bacterium | reverse complement strand
TGGCGGCGCAACAGACAAGCAAAACACGCAGTTTGATGGGGAACCATAATGTGGCTAATAACAAGGGTTGCCGCCTCGCTCCATGCACTAAGCCATGCAAAGCCCTCTACCAGCGCCAACTGATTAATGGCCATGGCTGTTTGATAGCTTGGCCAGCGCGACAAGTGTAGGACAAAGTCGGGTGCTGTGGGGGGAGTATGGGTTAGCAAGTCGTCTATACTTGAGGTAGCGATCTGGGTGAGGGTGTGGTTGTGTAACGTCGCCTCTGTTTCAGCCAGCAAGTCGGGATCGCCCACTAGCATAACCCGTTTGTCGGCCAAGGCCCGAAACGCGGTATGGTCGGTGTTGTTCTTGCCGCCCAAGTGGGTCAAAAAGACGGCTGTACGCCCGTTCGCGCCATGCTGAGGCTCGACAAGACTGGCATCGGTGACGGCATGAATGCTGCTGAGGCGTTGCAATAGAGCCTCTAGCGTTGTTGGCGCAATTTGCAAAGATTGGGCAAGGTCAGCAGCCGATTTTTGGCCATCCATCAATATTGCTAGCTGTTCGACCAGTGTTGTCGAAGCACCTTTTAGCGCAAAGACCCGTTGTGCAGTGCGGATGATCAGGCTGTCTCCGTTGCGATAAAAGGTAGTGTCGGGGCTAAGAATGGGATGTTGAAGGGTGTTGGGCATTGCTAATGTCCTGCTTGTGATCTTTAGCTTAAATTGCTATAACTTGTGAAAAATGGCAATTTATTTACATTCTTTAGGGAAATGATACCAAGCGACCGTTACGTATTCGTTACGACATAGCGGCAAGGTGAAAAAACAAGGTTGTCTGCTGATACTTTCTTGCGCGATCAAGGTAAAAACGCCTCGAAAAATGTCGCTTTGTTGAAAACCCACGCCGAGTTATTTCTCAAATAAAGAACACTGTTTTTGAACAATGTGAGTTTATTAACTGCGGTCTCGGATAGGGGTTGAGGAAGAAAATTCTAGATTCAAGATCGATGAGCGTTTTGCTGGGGCTATATTGCCAGACGGTCGTGTTTTCTCAAAAGCGAGTGACTTACTCGAATATCTTTAGCAAGTAAAAAAAATAGAAGGGGAGCTACCTTAACATGGGCGCATCTAACACATCTGCTAGCCACATATTCACGCCCTTTCGTCGCGCAAGCGGTTAAGGCAGGCAACGTAGGACGTTACGCCGAGGTATCCACATTGGGGTCATCTAGCGCAAGAATGTTGGTGTTGGTTACACGCTTCAGGTCGCTTGCGCCACTCAAAAAAATCCCCCACTTGGCGCAATCCTAAAAATCGTTTGACCTTATACTATATATCAAGTACAGAAGTACAGACACGGTGTGGCGGATCGCGGGAACCATTGCCGACGGGTCTGTAC
>CAZLPC010000524.1:0-2554 GCA_964561305.1 uncultured Anaerolineae bacterium | reverse complement strand
GAATGGACTGTGGCCAACCCAAATATTCAATCTCAGAAATTTGTATCATTCTATAATTTTCCTTATCTGTTTACTAACTGGCAAGCCAGCCATAGGTGTTGCTGTACGAACAGCATGACGGATAGCAGCCGCAACCGTTTGTGAGGCATAAGCCCCTATTATATTCACATTCCCGCGTCCCACGCTGCCTGTTGCAAGGGTAAAAATGGTGTCGCCATCAAACATCGTATGGGTGGGGCGCACTGCTTGTGGTAGGCCGTTTTGGGCCATCTGTGCTAGCTTATTTGCTTCTTCTTTTGTCAATTCTGCGTTGGTTGCCACCACGCCAATCACAGTATTGGTGGGCGGCGGAGCAGGTTGCTTGTTTAAGAGTGTTAAACTGTCGGCAAAGTCTACACCATCAGGCTTCTGACGTGCGCCAGCTAGAATTTCACCATGTTCGTCTAATACATCGCCCACGGCATTAACCACCATTAATGCTGCAACAATAACACCATTGCCGATCTCTATTGCCGCGCTGCCAATGCCCGATTTACAGGCAAACTCAATCCCATTAAACATGCCAACTTTTGCACCAGTACCTGCCCCAATACACCCGCTTTGTACGGGCGCTGTGCTGGCATTTGCAGCAGCACGCCGCCCCATCGCAGCATCAGGGCGGATGGTAGAAAGACCGATGTTTAGATCAAAAATTACAGCAGCCGGAACAATCGGCACAACACCCACCTGCACATCATAGCCAATTCCTTGCGCTTCAAGATGTGCCATTACACCACCCGCAGCATCTAGGCCATAGGCGCTGCCACCTGTAAGCACAATTCCATGAACATGCTGAATCAGATGCAAGGGGCGCAGCAGATCAGTTTCACGAGTGCCGGGCGCTCCGCCGCGTTGATCCACACCGCCAACGGTCTGCTCTGGACACAAAATTACTGTGCAACCTGTCACTGCATCAAAATTTTGGGCATGGCCCACCCGTATACCATCTATGGCTGTTAGGGTCTGGTTGTTCATTTTTCGCTCGTTTCATTTCTGATGTTAAAATTCTAATCTGAGATCGCAAATTTGACGAACAGGTAAAAGTGACATGTTATTAGCAGTAGACATCGGCAATACAAATATTGTTTTCGGGGTCTATCATGAGGGCGCTTGGCAGCATTTGTGGCGCGTTCAGACTGTACATAACCGTATGCCCGATGAATATGCAGTGTTGTTTCAAGGTTTGTTGGGGCGCGATGCCGACTTAGCATTTTCGAGCTTTCAGCAAGCCATTGTAAGCAGTGTTGTACCACAACTAACGTATGGCATTGTTGATATGATTGAACGCCGTACTAAACGTAAGGTGTTGTTGCTGACACACACCATTGATCTGGGCATTAAAATAGATACTGATGCTCCCGATAGAGTCGGTGCGGATTTGTTAGCCGACAGCGTGGCGGCTTATACACGCTTCGAGAATAATTGTATTGTCGTAGATTTTGGGACGGCTACTACTTTTACGGTTGTCACAAAGCCGGGTGTTATGCGTGGAACGGCTATTGCAGCCGGCCTCAATGTCACGATAGATGCTTTAGTGCAACACACTGCACAATTGCCCCAAATTGAATTAGCTGCGCCCCCCAGTATGATAGGGCGTAATACCGTTCATGCCATGCAAGCAGGTTTAGTTATGGGATACGTGGCAATGGTTGAGGGGCTTATCAGCCGCATTAAAGCCGAACTTGGCACACAACCAACTGTGATCGCTACTGGAGGTTTATCGGGTATTATTGGTAAACTAACCCCTATTTTCGATGTGATTGATCCATGGTTAACCCTAGAAGGTCTGCGCTTAATCGCGGCGCGTAATTCGTGATGCGATCTGTTGTATGAGATGATCGCTCACATCACTTTTAAGCATCAGCGGTAGATCTTCATGTAGGCCATCGGCAAACAATAGTGTGACAATATTAGTGTCAGATTGAAAACCCGCTTGTTCAGCAAGGATGTTGTTGGCTACGATAATATCGAGGCCTTTCTGGCGTAGTTTGCTGGTGGCATTTTCGATCAAATCTTGCGATTCGGCAGCAAACCCTACCACAAATAGCGGATGTTGGGTTTCATCGCGCCATTGTTTTACTGCCAGCAAAATATCGGGGTTATGGGTCAACTCTAGTTGAAGAGGTGTAGCATCAGCAGATTTCTTGATTTTTTGTTCGGCAACTGTAGATGGGCGAAAATCGGCGACGGCGGCAGCCATTATTAAAATATCAGCCTGCGAAATATGATTTAAAACAGCGGCTTGCATCTCTTGGGCAGTTTCTACCGAAATACGTGTTACCCCAATTGGGGCAGGCAGTGTATCTATGCTAGAAATAAGTGTCACCGTTGCACCCGCATCTATGGCGGCTTGGGCCAGCGCATAACCTTGTTTGCCGCTAGAACGATTGGCGATAAAGCGCACCGGATCAATCCGCTCACGGGTTCCGCCAGCAGTAATTAAAACACGGCGGCC
This sequence comes from uncultured Anaerolineae bacterium, assembly GCA_964561305.1. Taxonomy (GTDB): domain Bacteria; phylum Chloroflexota; class Anaerolineae; order Aggregatilineales; family J027; genus J027. Next base: position 60 of record CAZLPC010000524.1, on the reverse strand, counting down.
AGAGAGCGGCCCCTTTTTACCCAATTGTTGCCGAATATGCCCCAGCAAGGTCGCGGTTTC
>CAZLPC010000523.1:471-2559 GCA_964561305.1 uncultured Anaerolineae bacterium | reverse complement strand
GGGCGATGCCTGCGTGCTCGCCCATGCTTTTTTCTAAAAATGTGATCTACTGAAACTAGCTATGCCATCGCACATTCATTAGGATAACAAGATATGACTAACCTAACCCCCTCTGACCTGCGTTCTGGCCCGTATAGGCAACTAGAGCAAATAGATTATGATAAAATCGTCCCTTTTGTGCAAAACACCTTTAAGCAACACTCGCGCATTACGCTGCTATACAACATAGTTTGTGCATTGCCGCTATTGGTGTTTGCAGTTGCTGTGTTTCGTACTAACCTCTCCCTATCAACGGTTATCACACAGATTTCTGTTGGTCTTGCTGCGGGTTTTTTATTGCTGTTGCCGCACGAATATGTTCACGCTTTTGCTTATCGCTATTTTGGCGCAACCCAAACCAAAGTTGTCTTCTACCCACGCAAATTAACGGCTGCATGTGTGTCTGATCAATTTGTGATAGGAGGTCGTCCTTATTTTTGGGTATGCATTGGGCCCTTTTTGGCGATAACAACACTATTGCTGTTGCTGATTATGCTTCTGCCTAGCCTCTTTTTTATATGGCTGAGTGCAGTCTTTTTTCATAACCTGTGTTGTGGCGGCGACTTTGCGCTGGTCAATTATCTGTGGTTGCGGCGCAATCAACCACTATATAGCTATGATGATGTCTCGGCCCAAACCATGTATTTCTATACAACCATTTCATCTCCGTAGGTCTGTGTTTGACAATTAAAGCATATCTAGATACACTAATGGTTGTTTCTATATATTAAAAGGTCATAAAAGGTCATACATCTAAATGCCAAATATCAACATGTTTCAAATGAGAGCAGCAACCATGGATGACGCAGAAGCCGCCCGCACCGTTATTAATGCCGCCGCTGCCGCTTTATCTGAAAATACGTTAGGCGTAGCCGATTGGCAACTACGCTGGAATACGCCCACGCTAAACCACGCCACCGATACCCTGCTGGCCTATAGCCCTGAAGGACAGCCGATTGGCTATGTAGCCTGTTTTAGCCATCCCCCACACGTCGAGCATTATGTATGGGCGCGAGTGCATCCAGACTATCTTAATGTAGGTATCGGATCGCATTTTCTGGACTGGGCCGCTCAACGTGCCATGGCTAGCTTCGAGAAAGCCCCTGCCGATGCCCGCCTGCGGATGACCGTCAGCGCCAATGCCAACAACACCGCCGCCCTTGCCTTGTTCGAGCAAAACGGTTTTTCGGCTGACTACTCAATGTGGCACATGGGCATCGATCTGACGACAGCGCCTATTTTACCCACACTGTCGCCAGAGATTGTCATTCGCCCATATAATGCTGCCACCGAAGCTGAAGCAGTGGTGCATATCCAAGACCTGTCATTTGCGGATCATCGCGGTTATGTACCCGAACCCTTTGAAGCCCTAATGGAAGAGTGGCGGCATTGGACATTTGATAACCCCCATTTTGACCCCAACGGATTAATCGTGGCCGAAATTGATGGGCAGTTGGTGGGATCGGTGCTGTGCGAGGCCCCACAAGATAATGATGAGAAGGGATATATTTTCGGCTTAGGCGTGTTGCCAGCCTATCGCGGACGGGGTATTGGCAAAGCCTTATTGTTGGCGTGCTTTCAATATTATTATGGCATAGGGCGGAACCGTGTTGAACTGACCGTTGATGCCGAAAGCCTTACAGGAGCGCAGCGTATCTATCAAAATGTAGGTATGTCAGTCTTCCGCCGCGATATTTGGTATAAGAAGACTCTGCGCGACGGGAAAAATTACCAAGTTACCACCTAATACCAAATTTATAAAAAGGATCTGCAGATGACCAGTACAAAACCACCATTTATCCTGCGAAACGCGACCCTTGCTGATAGTGAAGCTGTGGTTGCTATCGCCAATGCCAATGATACCCACTACATCGGCGAAGCCTACTATACCAGCACCGAACTGCAAAACGAGTGGTCGTCGCCAGAATTTGACCTAAGTCAAGATGTCATGGTGGTGGAGGCCGACAATGGTAAAGTGGTTGGAGCCGTAGAATATTGGAACCGCGCACCGCATGTACTGATTTGGGTGTGGGGACGCACTCATCCAGA
>CAZLPC010000523.1:0-461 GCA_964561305.1 uncultured Anaerolineae bacterium | reverse complement strand
TGGGCATTGGCACACTGTTAATGAATTGGGCCGAAGCCCGCGCCCAACACGACATCGCCAAAGCGCCCGCTGATGCCAAAGTGCGTATCACGCTGGCTACCCACCTATCAAACGAAAACGCACAAGCCCTGTTTGCCGCACACAATTTTCAGCACTATGCGAGCGCTTATCGAATGCGAATTGACTTTGACGGCGGCCCACCTGCCCCCGATACGCCTCATCCCAGCATCACAATCCGGTCGGTTAATCCAGAGTCAGAAGCTGAACGGGCCATCTATGTATTATATGAGGCCTTTAAAGACCACCGCGACGTTGCCGACCAGCCCTTCGAGCAGGTATATCCAAGTTGGCGGCACTGGACATTCGATAACCCCCAGTTTGATCCCACGGGGTTTTTAGTGGCAGAGGTAGATGGCGAGATTGTTGGCAGCTTGATTTGCGAATCGCAAGACAGCCGTCCC
>CAZLPC010000522.1:0-2559 GCA_964561305.1 uncultured Anaerolineae bacterium | reverse complement strand
AGTGTCGAGCTACCTCTAATGGTAACTTTAGCACACCTCTTTCGCGTTCCAAGAGAGAATTATGGATACCGTACCAAGAGCTTACAAAATCGTGAAGTTGATTTTGTATTTATTACACCCGACCACAGGCAGGTTAACTGCGAGGTGAAGTTAATGGGGCAGGGGAATCCTGAAAGTGCAGATGCAGTATACTCTAGAAATACAACACTTTTTGTCGCACATACGTTATCAGAACTCAATAGAGCACAACTTACTAGCAATGGAATTGAATGGTTAGAACTGCGGAACAATGGGTATAGACAACTTTATGAGGTGCTTCGGCGGCTAGGTGTTCCGGCAGAGCCATTAGATGATACTAAAGCTATTGAAAACCTACTTGAAGCAGTTGCGCCCCAAATTAGCGAGGAACTTAGTCGCTTTCTTCCAAGTGAATAATGCATTATCTACTGATGCGGCCAACCGCGCCGCTTTGACAAGGGCACTTTGACAAGGACGATTTGGCTCAATGTATTTTCAACCATCGCCCGTCGTCGTGACTCACTTTTCGCTCCATTTCGCTCCATTATAGCTGGGTGGGCAAGAAGCGCCACACGCTGGCCGCAATGACCGACCCCACCCCAAATGCAAACATCGGGGTAGGGCGGTTGGGGTGCAACAAGCCGGCGTTCATCATCTGTACTAAAATAACCATCGGTGTGCCGGCGCTGGTGTTGTTGAAGCCAGTTTGGGGCATGTACCACTCGATTTGTGGCAATGGGGGAAGCTGAAGGCCCATGTCGGCCAAGACGTGGTGGCGCTGTACTCCTGCCAAGCGGCTGAGGGTGCGCGCCGTTTTGGTGTCGAGGCCTTGTTGGGCCAGCCACAAGCGCCGCACCTCGGTGTTTAAGAAGTCTATCACGGGGCGGCTGGGTTGGTGGCTAAAGGGGTGATCGGCAAGGGGGCCATAGCGGGCCGCAAACTCGCGCTGATAATGCTGATACACATCGAGCACAATCGGCGGCATTCGGCGGGCGAAGTAGGCGGCGGTGGCCATGCCATCCGAGCGGAAAATGTGATCGTCGGTGTGGGGCAGGTGCAAAAACAAGCTGCCATCGGGCGTGCCAAACAGCTTGTCTTGGGTTTGTGGGCCCTGTTTTTCGTGCCATGTTGGGGGCCGAATGCGTTGGCTGGGGGGTGGCAATTCGCACACGTTTGCGCCCGCCACCACGCCCCGCGTATCATATTCCACCACGCTACGCCCCGTCACAAAATCCACTTCTTGCCCCACCACAAACGCCAAACCGCCGCCGCCATTGGCAAAAATGCGGATCGTCGTCGGGTTTTCGTGTTCGATACGCCCGCCGCTAAGGGTCTCTAGCCCAATCACCACCGCCCGCGCCCCGCGCAGGCTGTCATCGCGCAGCAAGTCGTCCATGGCCGAGAGGGCCGCGTTGCAGGCCTGCCCATAGAGCCGCGCCGATTTGACGGCCACGCCCAATTTGTACAACTGCTCTTGCGCTTCTACATGAATGGTGTTGCGGCTGCTGCAACTGCCCACCGCCAACACATCTACCCCGTCCCAGCCGCGTGCTTGGCACAACAACTGCACAAACTGGACGACATAGCTAACATGCCACGCTTGGGTCTCGTCCGAAAAAATGTCGTTGTCGGGCGGAAAATAATAGCCATGCGTGAAACCCGTGGTCTCGATAGCCAATTGGGCCGCCTCCGCATCCCAGCCATGCGCCACATAATGCCGAATCAGCGTGGGGTTGTCTACGATTGTCCCCCAGCCGGCCCGCACCGCCACCAGCGGCCCCAAGCGCCCCAATGCCACGCTGTGGGGTGCAAACTGGTAAGGAACCGGCGCAGGCAGGGGCAAGGGCGGAAAAATCGGCGGCGCAAACGGGCGAACAAGTGGTGTTGGGCTTGGCATAAAGACAAGGCTCTTTTCTCATTGATGGGTGCTATTACCCTACTATACCCAGCGAGGCTATTATAGCCTTTGCCCGCCAAATATCCACGCAGTTTGCATATTTTGGTTTTAGGGGGTTTGTCGCTGGTGATTTTGGTCGCGCTAGAGAGCCAAAGATGGGTCACTTGTCACTTGTGATGCCCGCACATTCGTTCGATGATAAGACCATGAACGAGTTTTGCAAGCAAAGGAGTACCCAATGGACAATCAACACATTCGGCATGACTGCGGAGTTGTGCGCCCCTATATTTACGCGACCCACAACATGCCCCAAATTCTCAAAGAGTTGTTCGGCGCGGAAGTGGTCGAAGAACGCATGAACACCCCCGAAAATTCACATGTGCTGATGCAGATCGGTGAGAGCATCATCGTGATGGAAACGGGCGCATTGCCTTTGGGTCGGCAAACATGGAAAAGTGCCCTCTATGTCTATGTGCCCGATGTAGACGCAACGTATTTACAGGCCCTGCAGATGGGCTTTGAACAGTTTTACCAGCCTACCGATCAACCCTATGGCGAACGGCTGGCCGGCTTTACCGATACAATGGGGAATATGTGGTACATCGCCATGCAATTGCCCGATCAACCCCAGCCTACCGACGAAG
>CAZLPC010000521.1:1308-2584 GCA_964561305.1 uncultured Anaerolineae bacterium | reverse complement strand
AATGAGATAAGGGGTCGGAAAAATTAATTTTTCTATGACCCACACCCGCATGGCATGGTTGGTGGCCATAGCTGCTGTGGTTTGTTGACTGTCTACGACATACCATTCGTCTACCGTGTTACGCGCCACCGAATGAATGTAATAAATATAGACATCGTTTTGAATATCAAGTCGAAAGCCGTCATACTCGTGCATGGCTTTTAAGTTTCCTCTGAGTCTCCCACGTCCAAAATATGGGAAAATTGTACTACTGTGAGCTCATTTCTAATCTAAATGTTTGTTAAGAGTTTGTGCCCAGAATGGTTCATACACAACGCTACATGGCTGCACAGTGATTGGGGCGTTTGGGTGCAGGCGCGCTTCGAGGCAGTTTCAGCTTTGAAGTTGGTGTGGCCCTATGCTACTATTGCGCCCATGTTCTGTGCAGAAAGGGCGATATTTGATGCTAACCCCAACACTTGTTCATCAACAGCTACAGACTCTCCAGACCCTTGCCCACGTTTGGGGATGGGTGGGCACAGCCGAAGGCTTGTCGCGCTGGCTGAATGGTAGAGTGCGCCTAGAAGCCCACGAGGGTGGCATCTATGAAGAACGCGGCGCGTATCTGCGCGGGGATTATGTGTTGCGCGGGCGTGTGCTAAAAATTGTGCCGTCAGTGGTGCTGGTACTTTCGATTCGGCTGGATATGGCCGATGCTGGACGCTGGCCCATTTATACCCCCATCGAAATGCTACTAACGCGCAGCGATGCCCACACCTTGTTTCAAGTTTCGCATAAAGGCTTCGAGAACTTGCCCGAAGCCTACCGCGACAGCGCCTTTGCCGATTTTTCAGAAGGGTGGGCGGTGGCCTTTGGGCGCTTGCGTGAGCTGGTGCACGCCGAAAAGGGCGCTTAACCTGCATAAGTTCGGTATTGATAGGGGGTGGGGGCCGGAAACCGCAGCCAAACCGTTGTGCCTTCGCCCACTACGCTATCAATGCCGATTTGACCGCCCATTTGCCTCACTAAAAACTGAACCAGTGTAAGCCCCAAACCTTGATTGTCGTAGGTGATGTGGGGGTTATTGAACATGGCCTGCACTTGGGCAAGGCGTTCGGGCTTAATGCCCACGCTGTTATCGCGGATGATGATGCACACCCACCCTGCATCGTTGCTCGGTGATTCGGCGATCAAAATGGTGGGGTCGGGATGGCTAGGTGAAAATGACTGAATGGCATTGAGCAATAAATTATAAAACACCTCAATCATTCTTGACACGCTTTTCAGGCCGAGATTG
>CAZLPC010000521.1:0-1298 GCA_964561305.1 uncultured Anaerolineae bacterium | reverse complement strand
CCACTTGGGCGCAGCAATGAGTAGGGGTAGCACCGTTGGATTTTTTAGCTGAATGTTGCGCTTGGCGATAAGCGGGGCGAGGCGCTCGTGGACCGCTTGCTGATAGACCATTTGTGTTTCGACGAGGCTAGCAGCATAGGGCCGATAGGACTTGGCCAACACTTCTAGGCGCTGGATCATCGCCCGCAGGCTGTGCAGTTGGGCGCGGATATCTTCGACTCGCTCGCCGAGATTTGCAGGCGTAATAGCGCCGAGGTCGTGGTCTATATTATTGAGGGGTGCTTTTAGGTCGTGGGCCACCAGCGTGCTAAATATTTGGAGGGTGGCATTACGTGTTTCTAAATCTTTGGCATATTTTTCGCGCTCGGCAGCAATGCGTTCTTCATTATGATGATTGCTATAGGCGTTCATCATCACATCGCCAATGGTTCTAAGGGCATCTATGCCTTCAGCGCTCCAAGCCCGATGTGTTTTTTCGAGATCGTCTAGGGCCAACATACCATACCACTCGTCCTGATAAAAAATGGGCACGGCCACATAAAACTGCACGCCATTTTCGAGCAACAACTCGCGCAAAGGGGAGGGCATGTCATGCGGGCTACCGCAATAATAGTCGGTGGGGCGCTCTAGGCCCAGAACGCCGCGCTCAATCATCACGAGGGATGTCTCTGCGACATCGGGCAGGCCGCGATGGGCCACGATAGAACCGCGTGTCCGCAGGTGGCTACGTTCTGCCTCATAAAAACGATAGCCATAGACACGGCTCACGTCTAGGTGGGCCCGCAGCGTCTTAAAAACCTCAACGATTTGATCGCTCCAGTTCGGCAATTTGATGAAAATAGGCACAATCGCATTTAGCAGCGACATGGCTTTGTGAAGGCGCTGGCGTGCGTCGTTATTTAGAGCGTGCATCAACAAGCTGGCCAATTGACGGGCGACAGGTATCAAAAAAGCTGCATCGGTGGCCTTCATCGCCGCCCCAATGGCTAAAAAGCCCCATGGTGTGGACGTGTTGTCGCCATCCCAGATCGGGATAAAGTGCAATGTGGTGGTATGCATGAAGTCGAACAGCGGCCCCAGCGCAGGGATGGTGTTGGCATGAAGCAGTTGAGGCGCGGCGCTGCTGCAAAGCGCCAGTGTGTCGTTGGCAGCGACTGTGGCGATGGCTATAGATACGGCGGTGGGTAATTGTTCGGGAGGGGGCTGCAACGCGGGGCTGTTCCATGCGACCAGCGGCGCGTTGGGATCGGAGTCCGCGTGCCATAAGTACACGCTTTCGGCGGCACACAGCGCGCCTA
>CAZLPC010000520.1:0-2586 GCA_964561305.1 uncultured Anaerolineae bacterium | reverse complement strand
CGCGGCTGGCTTGTTTAGCAATTTCCCCGGAACGCACCAGTATTTTGATGGCCTCGACATAGGGATATAGCACCGTGTCGCGCTCGATAAACGGCACATGGTGGCGGATTAAGTCATAGATGGGTTGTGTACCACGTCCATGCTGGGCATCGGGCATGATTTCGCGCCGAAAATCTATGCCTTGCGCGGCCCCCATGAGTTCTATCGCCAAAATTTGCTCGACATTACGATTAATGCTACGGGCTTTTAGGGCGGCTGTCACACCCATGCTCACATGATCTTCAACGTTGGCCGAGGTAGGAATGGTGTCTACACTGGCGGGATGGGCCAGCACTTTGCTCTCGGTGGCAAGGGCGGCGGCGGTATATTGCAAAATCATAAAGCCGCTATTGAGTCCGCCATTTTCAGTTAAAAAAGCGGGTAGTGTGTTGGTATTGCTGGCCTCATCTATTAGGCGCATAATGCGGCGCTCGCTGATGTTGCCTAGCTCGCTGATGGCCAAGCCCAAATAGTCCATTGCAATCGCCAGTGGCTCGCCATGAAAATTGCCGCCCGACAACACCTCGATCTCGCCCGATACCTCATCCACAAACAGCAGGGGATTGTCGGTAACGGCGTTGAGTTCAATTTCAAACACCCACCGCGCATAAGCAATAGCATCGCGCACGGCCCCATGCACTTGGGGCATACAGCGCAGCGTATAGGCATCTTGCACATTTAAGGAGCTATGCGGGCGTTTGAAGGTGCTGCCTTCTAATAAAGCCCGCAGGTGGGCCGCACAGTCAATTTGACGCGGAAAGGGGCGTAAGTTGTGGATGCGCGGATCAAAGGCGCGGTCTGTGCCATGCAGGGCCTCTAGGCTAAGGCAACCGGCCACGTCGGCAGTGATGCTGATGGTCTCGGCGCGGGCCGTTTCTAGTACGCCGATAGCCGTCATCACGGCTGTGCCGTTGGTCAGGGCGAGGCCCTCTTTGGCGGCAAGCGTAATTGGTGCAAGTCCGGCGCGTTGCATGGCTTCAGTGCCGGCCATACGTTGATCGCCATAAAGCGCCTCCCCTTCGCCGATCATGGGCAGGGCCATGTGGGCCAGTGGGGCTAAATCGCCACTGGCCCCCAGCGATCCTTTTTCAGGGATGATGGGATGCACGCCCGCATTGAGCATGGCCAACAACAATTCGAGTGTTTGTAAGCGAACGCCCGAAAAGCCCCGCGCCAACGTATTGGCCCGAATGAGCATAATAGCACGGGTCATGGGGATGTCGAAGGGTTGCCCCACACCCACTGCATGACTAACGAGAATGTTATATTGCAATAATTTCACTTCATCAGGATGGATGATCTTGTCCTTAAACGCGCCAAAGCCAGTGGTAATGCCATAGGCAACCACACCATTGGCCAACAGCTTTTGCACGGCATCAGCCGAGCGTTGCACATTATATTTGGCGCTCTCGCTGAGGATCACGGCGGGGGCAGAAGGTTGGCCATAAGCCACCGCCAACACTTGCTCAAATGTTAGGCTTGCTCCATCTAAGATGATGCTGTCCATGCTAATTCTCCCTTGATATAGACTTGCTCGACACAGTTTCGCCCAAATTCAATGATCATGGCGCGGTAATCATCGGTATTGAGTATCACAAAATCAGCTTGCTTGCCCACTTCTAAAGAGCCAACACGGGCTTGTAGGGTGAGGGCGGCGGCGGCGTTGATGGTGCAGGCGTTGAGGGCTTCGGCGGGGGTCAATTTTTGATAGCGACAGGCGAGGGCCATGGCCATCGGCAAACTGAGCGTGGGCGACGAGCCGGGGTTGAAGTCGGTAGCCAGCGCCAACACGCCGCCCGCATCTATCAGATAGCGGGCATCGCCAAAGGTGCTGAGGCCCAAGTTGAAGTTGACGGTGGGCAACATCACCCCCACCGTATCCGACGCGGCCAACACTTCCAAATCGGCATGAGGCGTAACTTCTAAATGATCCACCGAGACCGCGCCCATACCAACGGCAATCGGCACAGCGCCCAAATGCTCAAATTGGTCGAGATGGGCTTTTAGCAACAGGTCTTGGCTGGTGGCGGCGCTAAAATAGGTGATCATGTCTTCCACCGAAAAAACGCCATCTTCCACAAAAATATCGGCGAAAAGCGAGACTTGCTGCGACTGGATCAATCCGCGATAGGCCGCCACCGCCAGCCCCATTCCACCCCCGATAATGCTGGCCAAATAGGCATCGTTGGTGGCAAATTCGGGCGGCTTGGTGTGTGCGCCCAAATAGGTGGGGACGATGGTCATCGGTTGGCTGCGGGCCAGCGTCAAAATCGCTTGCATCTGCTTTTGCTCGGCGGCGGGCGACAGGCCATAGCCGGTTTTGATCTCGACGGTGGTTGTGCCCAGTTGTCGCATGTCGGCCAAACGCTTGGCCCCCTGCGCGATCAAGTCATCTAAGGCGGCGGCGCGGGTGGCGCGGACGGTGTTCATAATGCCGCCGCCAGCCTGCATAATTTCCATATAGGTTTTGCCCGCTACGCGCATCTCAAATTCGTCGTAGCGATTGCCAGCGTGTACGGCGTGGGTGTGGCAATCTACCAAGCCGGG
>CAZLPC010000519.1:0-2596 GCA_964561305.1 uncultured Anaerolineae bacterium | reverse complement strand
AGATAGCGCTGTACAGGCTGGGCAACCCGCAGATCGCGCCACGGTAGCCAGCATTCTGCGCGAAGACCCCACCATCACCGACGAATTGCGCGTGGTCTATAGCAAACATCTCTTGACCATGACGTTTATTACCCAAGAGTGGGCCACCGCCGATGTGCTACCCGAAGTGGCTCATGGCCATGCTGATGTAGCCAAAGCGGTTTTGACTGAGTTGCGCCAAAAAGCCGAAAGCGACGACGCATTAGCCGTTTATGATCTCATTGAGTATTGGCTGAAGCAGGTACCTTCGGCTAAGTCGTTGCCATGGCAAAATGTGGCCCATATCGCCGCCGTGCAACACCTTAAAAACAGCATCCAAAACCGTGATTTAGCAGAGTTAGTGAAGTTCGTCTATCACCTAACTGGCGCAGATGCAGCGTTACACATCGGTGAAATTGCGGAAAAAGTGATGGAATTGTTACGGCCCGGGGCCCATCGTGGCGAAGCAATGGCGATGGCACTGTTTGTGTTTGGCGCAGAACACCTAACAGGTGGCCCTTTTCAGAAGATGTTACATGATCAGGCGATGCTAGAAAAATTACCCGACCGCCTGCGAAAAGCTGCCATCCATTTGCAACCAGAACCATCGCCCATTAAGCCCTTGCCGGATTTGGTAGCCAAAGCAGTGAGCAATGTGCCCATGCAATATCAGGTAATTGCTTTGTTACGGCTGATTGAAACCGCGATGTTCTTACAACGCTATTGGCTAATTGGCGAGCGCGAGTTAAAAATTTTGGTTCAACTAACCGACCGTCAAGCCCTAGAACGCTTTGCCCATGCTTTGCGCCATGTAGCTGATGAATTTACACGCCCCGAACGGCTCTCTACCCTCAGTCCAGCTGCATTCGAGGTATTGCCGCGCCTTTACTTTATGATCGGCGAGATTGATGCCGGAATGCACACTCTAGAATATTTACAGAACGACTTGCTGACCATAGAGCGCCTGAGTGCCGTCAATGACCTCATCGGTAATATTTTCTTGCGGATGGAGCTAGAGCCAGATCAAATGTTGACAGTATTGGCGGGCTTCGATGGCACAAAAATGCGCCCCGAGCCGCGTATACGTGCTTATTATGCGGCATTGGTGAAGCTCAATTGGGACGCACGGCTCGAAATTTTGCCGCGTCAGTTGGCCCGTGTGTTGCAAGGCGATCCGCGTTTGGTGCGTGTGTTGGGTGTCGAAAATACGATTCGCGTTTTGCAGGCTTTGGCCGAGCAAGAAAACGCCATTGAAGCGCTGCGCTTGGCCGAGGCTTTGGTGCGCTATGCCGTTGAGATGGGCAACACGGGTGCGCCGGTTTTGGTAGCGGCGTGGAAGCATGTGCAATGGAATCCTGATGTGAAGCAAGCCTCATTAGAGTTATTGCGGCGCTATATTCGTGTGCTAGAGCCAGACCGCAGCCAAACGTTGCCCGCCTATTTTGCCGAGAATATTAGCCCAGAATTTGGCGAACCACTGAAAGCAACCCGTTTAATCCGCATTATCAGTGGCGGCAAAAACTTCAGTCAACTCAGCGATATGATCAGCACCACCCAGACACTATTGCTTGATCTGGCAATTACTTATCATGAAGGCAAGGTTTTGCCGCCTATTTTTCGCCTGCGCCACGACCTCGACAGTATGCCGGGTGGTGTCAGCGAACAAGAACGCGAGATTACGGCCCACAATATCTCGGAAATTGCGCGGCTTATCCTAGAACTTGGGGCACAAAAAGGTCGCAAAGGCCGCAGCGAAGACCGTACCTCGCCCTCTAGCTTCCGTAGTATTTTGCGCGAGGCAAGAGAAGTGCCCCCCACCACACCCATTGATTTTCTGACATGGGCGGGCGTGCAGTTTTCTGATACGTTTGTCACCGATTTGGGCCTAGAGCGCAAAGAAGCGGCTCACATTCTAGGGGCGCGGTCGGTGACGATGCTCTATCAAGAGAGCTTAATGATTTATCAACTGCTCTATCGGCTATCGTTGGCATTTCCGTCAGATACCCCACCTGCGTATGAATTGCCCCACCTAAAGGCCGAAGTAGATAGCCTTTGGAAACAAATACCTTTATATGAACAACAACGCATTCAACCGATTTGGGGCATTGCCACCCAACAGATTGCGCTGCTAACAGCCTATATAGCTGATCGGTGCGATGCCAAAGCCTTGACCGATAGAGGGGTGGGCAAGCAGCTAGAACAAGGCAAGCGCCAACCCCAAAACGAGATTGAAGCCTTGCGTTATATCAGTGGTTATTTTGCACGGAAACATACCCCCTAACGTTGACAGCTAGCGGGCTTGTTGCCAGAATATCGCATAATACTATCGTATTGGGTTAATAGCACCATTAATTTTAAGGATACAACATGGTTCAAGAGCCGATTTTTTCAGTAGATGACGACCACTTACTTCCTATAGCAGATTATCCATCACATACAACCCTCGTCCCCACCTCAAAGATGTTTGTTGTGAAACGGGCCCTCTCTACATACAAAACTACCCATGGCCAAGATGCAGTGGTCTATGACGCTTCGCAAGGCGACGGCGGCGAAAGTTTGACGGGTGTACCTACTGACT
>CAZLPC010000518.1:0-2605 GCA_964561305.1 uncultured Anaerolineae bacterium | reverse complement strand
AGCGTGGCCGTGATGGGGGGCATGTCGCCGCGCCGCCCCATCGCCAGCAACACCCGCGACAGACCCAAAATGAGATTGAGCAGCACACTCAGCATGGCCGTGATCGCTCCAAAGGCCACCAGTTCCGCTACGGCGGACAGTTCAAAGCTGCTAGCAGCGGCCACTAGGGGGGCGCCAGTCGTCTCAGTTGCGGTGGCCAATCCAGCCGCGCCAACTGTACCCACCGCCACCACTGCCACCAAAACATACAACACCATTATCACCAGCATGGCCGTGATGATGGCGCGGGGAATAGTGCGGCGCGGATCGTGTACTTCTTCCCCCAGCGTGGCGATGCGCCCATAGCCCGTATAAGCCACAAACATCAGCGCGGTGGCTTGCAACACATCGGGTACAGTGATGGCCGCGCCGTTGAGCCTAAAAAATGGGGATAGATTATCGGCATCAAACGATCTCAACCCCACCACCACAAACACACCCAACGCGCCCAACGTGATCGTAACAATGATGGTATTGAGCGTATTAGAGCGGCGCAAGCCCCCCAACACCACCGCCGTCAACAGCAGCACCGCGCCCAAACCCAACGGCACTTTTAGGCCCGCATCCAGCCCAAACGCATCAATGACATAGCCCGCAAAACCTAAGGCCGCCGTAGCCGCCGATGCGCTTTTGGCGCATAAAAACATCCAGCCCGCCACAAATCCCACGCGCGCCTGAAGATAGCGATAGCCGTACTCATACGTCCCGCCACTAACCGGATGATTGGCGGCCAGTTGGGCGCTGCTAAGGGCATTGCAGGCCGCCACGCCCGCCGCCAACACAATCGCCAGAATGACCGCCGGGCCGGCTACACCTGCCGCAATGCCAATGCTCACAAAAACGCCCGTCCCGACAATGGAGCCAATGCCCATCATCACCGCGCCAAAAACGCCTAGCTCTCGCTTCAATTGGAGTGAGGTCATTGTCCGATCTATGCCCCTTCTGTGGGTGTGTGGTGTAATAGAAAGAGCATAACAGATGATGGATATAGGCAAAATAGCCAATTGCTTTTGCTGCTGCCTAAAAGGCCTGCAACCCTGTTTTGCAGTAGGGGTTTGATGTTATAGTTGAAGATAAGCCTTGCTGGTTGCTCATATACTGTGCAGGAGACGCTGTGCAACATACTTTTCTGACCGAATTTGATATTGTGATCGCCTATAGCGGGCGCGACAAAAAGCTGATGACCCGCCTGCGCGACGATCTGACGGCGCAGGGTTTGGTGGTCTGGACGGGCGACTATCTGAAACCCGAAAGCGACTATTGGCAAAGCTCTGTCGAGCAGGCGCTGGCAGTGGCGCGGCGCTTAGTGGTTATCATCACACCGCGCAGCTTGTTGTCGCGTAGTGTGCGGGCCGCGGTGCGCTATGCCATCTTGAGCGATCTGCCCATTTATCCACTTGTTTTGGTGGGCGATCCTGAACTGGTGTTGCCGGCCAATTTGCGCCCCTATCAATTCATAGACGGGCGTGAGGCCAATCAGGCACGGGCTTCGTTGGCCCTGCCCGATCTGCTGGCCGCCATCCACCATGACCAAGCCCAAAAGCCCCCCACGCTGGCCGCCCGTAATCCTTTGCATCAGTGGCGTTTGCTGCGTTGGCTACTAGAAGCCCCCCACCGCATCACCGAGTTTCAAAAACAAGCCGGCATCTTGCCCCTTAAACGCACCGCCAATTGGCTGAGTGTGATGCTGGTGTTTGCGTTGTTTGGCCTAGATGTGTTGATAACCGGCCTGCGCCACCCCAGCGCGGCCATGGCCCTTACGCTGGGCTTGTTGATGGGCTTGGGCTTTCAGACGGCAGCGCGCGAAAGTGCGGGCTTGCGTTGGGCCAGCTATCGGTGGTCGGGGATTGGAGCCGTTGCCACTATCTCGCTCAGTTTGCCGTTTGTTTTGTGGATACAACCGGCTAACCTTGCGGCGTTAGGGCATCCGGCATTGGCCGATTGGCTATTTTTGGCGGGATCGCTGTTAGTGGGCGGTTTGGCGTTGGCCATCACCGAGACCTTTCAAGTCCGTAGTATTCTTGTGCCCGTCGTAACCATGCTCAACATGGCCGCCGCCACCGCCAGCACCATCGCCACATTGGCCACCGACCTCGCCCACAGCATAGACAACGACTGGGGAACCATCCTTGCGCTCACATTACTGAGTGCGTCGGTGGGTGCAATGGCCATAAGTGTGCTCTATGCGTGCAGCTTTTTTATCGCCAACGACTTTGTGCGGGCCATCTATACCCAAGCACACCCTTCGCGCCTCCGCAAGCTGATTCTAACGCTATTGCCCACGCCGTATGTGTTGGTGGTGGTGATGGCGCTGTTGTTTTAGAGGATGAAGCAGGCGGCACATATGCCGCACCACACAAAGTGGTTGGCCCCACCATAGCAGGGTCGCCAAATTTGGCGAACGAATCGCAAAATAGATGTGAGACGCAACTTTGCGGCATTACTCAAAATATTGGCACGATCACATCGCGCTATGTTAAAATGTAGGCGATAAGTACCAAACAAGCAAGCCAATGCTCGTTAATTTAATAGCCTTTTTCCTGCTGATTTTTGGGAGGATTGGATA
>CAZLPC010000517.1:0-2606 GCA_964561305.1 uncultured Anaerolineae bacterium | reverse complement strand
CTACAGATGGTTGAGAAGAGATTGAGAGATTGGGCGATTGAGAGATTAGGCGATTGAGAGATTAGCGGTGGGGCAACTCTGCCACTTTTGCCTTTTGCACTTTGCCTTTTGACTTCTACGCAATCAGCGTCCCCTTCGTGCTAGGGACATCGGCGCGGCGCGGATCATACTCGACTGCCGCCCGCAAGGCCCGTCCAAGTGCTTTATAGAGTGCTTCGGCCTGATGGTGGTCGTCTGTGCCATACAAAATGTGAGCGTGTAGATTCATCCGCGCTGCAAATGCAATAGATTCTAGCGAATGCGCCACTAATGAGGTCGGCATTTGTCCGATCATGGGTGCGGTGAACTGTGCGCCGATTACCGCGTAGGGCCGCCCACTGAGATCGATCACCACGCGGGCAAGGGCTTCATCCATGGGCACATAAGCCGTCCCCATCCGCACAATGCCTTTACGGTCACCCAAGGCTTGCTCTAGTGCGCGTCCTAAGACAATCGAAACATCTTCGATGGTGTGGTGGCTATCTATGTGCAGATCGCCCGTCGCATTCACTGTCAGATCAAACAGCCCATGCACCGCGACATGATGCAGCAGATGATCAAAGAAGCCTACGCCTGTTGCAATGTTGGCCTTGCCTGTGCCGTCCAAATTGAGCGAGAGTTGAATTTGGGTCTCGTTGGTATTGCGCTCGATACTAGCGGTGCGGTTACTCATGGCGCAAGCTCCTGTAAGGCGGCGATCAGTGCGTCGGTGTGTTTGGGCTTGCCGATGCTGATGCGAATATATTGTTCGAGGCCGGGCTTGTTGTAGTTGCGAATAAGGATGCCGCGTTGATCAAGTTGGCGCTTCAGATCAGCCGTTGTCATACCATGCACCTCACACAACAGATAGTTAGCGTGGCTAGGCAACACCGTTAAATAATCTATGCCTTGCAACAAACCAAACATGCGTTCGCGCTCATCCGACAGTTTTTGAATGATCTCGCGCACATAGTCCATGTCTTGCAGGGTTGCTTGGGCCGCAATATCAGCCGCTACGTTGACATTAAATGGGTGCTTTATCTTCCAAAGATGCTCAATAATGGCCAATGGATAGATGCCATAGCCGACGCGCAAGCCCGCCAAACCCGCCCACTTGCTGAGGGTGCGTAGCAAAATGAGATTAGGCGTTTCTGGAATCCAACTGGCAAAGCCCTGCCCGTCCATAAATTCAACGTAGGCCTCATCTACCACTATCGTTAGCGGCAACTTCAACAGACGTTGCAGCGTTTCGGGCGCAATAATACCCCCATCGGGATTGTTGGGGTTGCACAAAAACAGCAACTTTGCGCCCGATTCGTGTGCGGCGGCTTCAATGGCGGGAACATCTAATGCAAAATCTGGATGGCGTGGCACATTTATCACGCGACAATTGCCCACCCAGCCAGCTACAAGACTATACATGGTAAATGTTGGTGGGCAATCAATAATCGCGTCGCCGGGTTCAAGAAATAGGCGCAATGTCAGATCGATCAACTCATCTGCCCCACACCCCACCAAAATATGATCGGCAGAAACGCCAGTATACTCTGCCAATAAACCGCGCAAAGTCACCGAGCCAATATCGGGATAGATGTGATAGTCGGCTTGCAATGCGGCTAGTGCGGCCAGTGCTTTGGGCGAGGGGCCATACAAATTCTCGTTAGTATCGAGCTTAATCAACTGATCGCGAGGGATACCCAAGCGTTCACTAAGCGCGTCGAGTGTGCCACTGATGAAGCTATAGCCCTGCATAGCAGCGATGTCTTGACGAATACGCACCGGGTTCATGATTGGCGCTCCATCTTCAGGCGTGCTTCGGCAGAAGCAGCATGGGCCGTTAGGCCTTCGGCATGGGCCAAAATCGCGGCGGTTTTGCTCAGTTGGGTCGCATTGGCAGGTGTAAGATGAATGATGCTGGTGATTTTCACAAAGTCCCACAAGTTAAGCGGCGAGGCAAACCGCGCTGTGCCACCTGTTGGCATGACATGGCTGGGGCCCGCCACATAATCGCCCAGTACTTCAAACGAATGTTCGCCCACAAAAATGCCCCCCGCATGTTTGACTGCATCTATCCAACTGACTGCATTTTCAATCAATAAACACAGGTGTTCGGGTGCGTATTGATTGGCCAGATCAAAGGCTTGTTGTAGGTTTTCGGTGATGATAGCCCCGCTACCATGCTCAAAAGAAGCGGCAATGATGTCTTGGCGCGAGAGTTTGGCTGCTTGGCGCTGTAGGGCCGCGCCAACTCGTTCGGCAAAATCACGGCTAGGCGTAAGTAAAATAGCGGCGGCCAATACGTCATGCTCGGCTTGGGCCAACAGATCGGCGGCGGCTAGTTCGGGGTCGGCGCTATCATCGGCTATCACAACGGTCTCAGTGGGGCCGGGCAAGCCATCAATCCCCACCAAGCCATAAACTTGGCGCTTGGCGAGGGTTACAAACAAATTGCCCGGCCCTAATATTTTGTCCACACGCAGAATGCTTTCTGTGCCGAAGGCCATTGCGCCGATGGCTTGTGCGCCACCCACCTGATACACTTTTTCGATGCCGATGATGGCGGCAGCCGCTAAGATGACATCCGAAAC
>CAZLPC010000516.1:0-2610 GCA_964561305.1 uncultured Anaerolineae bacterium | reverse complement strand
TCTAGCTCTTTAAACGCGCTCGTAGCAGCATCAGTTAGGGCTTGAATCCGATAGATATCTTCTGATAACTTCATTAAACACCTTCAATATGCTCTAGCATTTTTGGGCGAAAATAATGCACGCTAGTGTAGCATAGTATAAAATGATGGCCCTGTAAGGGGTCACTTGTCACTAAAATTTAAAGACAGAGGTAACTACATTGTCGCACTATCGCTTACTCATCGTTGATGATCATGCTGTTGTAAGAGCTGGTTTGCGTGCTATTCTGGATAATCAGCCCCATTTCGTAGTGGTAGCAGAGGCTAGCAGTGGCGAGGAAGCCATTCGTCAAGTAAATGCCTATGCGCCCGATGTTATTTTAATGGATATTCGGATGCCGGGTGGTATGTCTGGCATTGAGGCCTGTGAACAAATTTTGCTGAAGCATCCTGAAGCACGGGTTATTATGCTAACCTCTTATGCTGAAGATGAATTGGTGATGGACGCAGTGCGGGCTGGTGCAGTGGGCTATGTTCTTAAGCGTGTAGACAGCAGCAAACTGATAGAAGATATTTTGCGCGTGGTTAAGGGCGAGGCTGTAATTGATTCCGCAGTAGCCCAAACATTGCTTAATGAAGTCCGCGAGGCCGCGCATATCAAAGAATCATCGGTATTTTCCGAACTTAGCGAGCGCGAGTTACACATTTTGGCGCTTATTTCACGTGGCTTAACCAACCGCGAGATCGCCCAGAAGTTATACTTAGGTGAAGGCACAGTGCGGAACTATGTCGGCAAAATCCTAAGCGCCTTACACGTCACCAATCGGGCCGAAGCAGCCGTCTTTGCCGTAAAAAACCATATTGATCGGTATGTTGATTTGTCTCAAGAAGAATAAAGGGCGGATTCGTTCCGCCCTTTATTGCATCGCATCTCTTATGATTGCTCTTGACGAGTAAGCTCTTGTTGAATGAGTTCGCGCCGTAAAATTTTACCGACCGCCGTGCGCGGCAAACTCTCGATAAATTCATAGCGCGAGGGGATTTCGTAACGGGCCAGCTTTTGCGCGGCAAAATCCATCAGTTCTTGGGGAGTAACCGTTGCACCCTCTTTAACAACAACCCATGCTTTTAGGGCTTCTTGTCCCACTTTTTCGGGGTGCGGAATAACACCAACCGCTACCTCCAACACAGCAGGGTGTGCATTCAATACTTGATCCACTTGATTAGGATAGACATTGAAGCCGCCAATTAAAGCCATGTCCTTTTTGCGGTCTACAATATAAAAATAGCCATCTTCGCTCATGCGACCCAAGTCGCCTGTTAACAGCCAACGCTGCCCTTTATCATCAGTGACCAATGTATTTTGTGTTTCGGTGGGCTGCTCATAATAATGTGACATGAGTTGTGGGCCATGGATGGCAATTTCGCCCACATCGCCCACCCCTAAAACGCGGAACGGGTCTTCGGGATCAACAATGCGGCAGATGACATCGGGCATGGGCAACCCCACCGAGCCGGGGCGGTTTTCGCCTAATAAGGGGTTACAATGGGTGGCGGTGGGGGCCTCACTCATGCCATAGCCTTCAATGAGTTTGCCGCCACTAAGTTCTTCAAAGCGTTCTTTAGTGGGGCGCGGCAATGGAGCCGAGCCACTGAGACAGTATTCTATCGAGGATAAATCGGCTTGTCCGGCTTTTACATCTTCATGCTCATTAATGGCATTATAGAGTGCCGGCACACCATGAAAAATATGTGGCTTATAAGTGTTGATCACGTCGAGCAATGCGTTAATATCGCGAGCATTTATGACCATCACCATGGTTGCTCTGGCGGTGACAGCGCTGGCAATGACTGATATCATGCCAAAAACGTGATAAAACGGTATTGCCGCTAGCATACGTTTGCCCGGTTCGCTTTTTTGCGTGCCACTAAGCCAAGCGTTTTGCTGAAGTGTATTGGCAACGATAGCACTATGCGTAGAAACGGCAGCTTTGCTGGGGCCGGTTGTGCCACCCGTATATTGAAAAATAGCCTGATCGGACTTTGAAATGCTAACGCTGGGGGCAGTAATGGGATAGTGCCCTAACAACTCGCTAAAGACAACATCGCCTTCGGCCAGCACTACCCGATGTCCTTCTTTCTTTTCGCGGGTTAGCCCAAACAAAAAGCCTGCCGTGCCTTGAAGATCATCTTTAATATTTGACACAATTACTTTTTGAAGAGATGTTTTGGGGCGTACTTTTTGGATGCTATCATAAAATAAGCCCAACGTAATAATGACTTTTGCGCCCGCATCTTTCAACATTTCTGCAATTCGATCTGGTGGATAAGTAGGGTTGATACCAACTGCCACCATGCCAGCCCCCAAAATACCAAACCATGACACCACGAACGCAGGTGTGTTGGGCATTAAAATAGCCACGCGGTCGCCTTTTTGCAAGTCAAATTCATTACTTAATAACGCATTGCTCATGGCGTTGGCTTGTTGAAAGAGTGTCTGATATGTGGTGACTTTAGAAACTTGCCCAATAACAGGCAAGCGTGACGGCATTAATATCGCGGGGGTAGTGGGTACTTCGGCGGCGGCCATTTTTAACAAGTCTGGCACTGTCCAATCTGGATAGGGAGCTAG
>CAZLPC010000515.1:0-2611 GCA_964561305.1 uncultured Anaerolineae bacterium | reverse complement strand
CTACTTGGTCTGTGTCTGGCACACCCCCCCCGCGTAAAGCATCGGTCAGTGCGGCCAAACGATCATCGCGTTCTATCTCGTTGTTCACGCCTCGTTTACCTCTCCGATTTCATCGCGGATCGCTTGCACAGCCCGCCGATACAAAGACTTCACGGCTTCAAGTGACTTGTCGAGTTGCAGCGCAATCTCGGCAAACGACAACCCATCGGCAAAGCGCAACATCACCACCTCGCGGTAATGCTCTGGCACGCTGTTAAGCGCACGCTTTAGGGCTGCTTCGTCATCAATGCCCGTATGTTCATAGGAAGGCTCGTTAAAGTTCATTTCATCTAGGCTCATCACTGGCTCGTCTTGGCCACCCCGACGCGAACGCCGATAGTAGTCTGCAATTTGACGATTCACAATGGTATAAAGCCACGTATTGAACTTGGCCTCTTGGCGAAAACTGCCGATTGAGCGTACCACGGCGATAAATATCTCCTGCGTCACATCTTCTACATCAGTGGTGGGCACACGGCTACGAACCCGATTATAGACCTTATTTAGATAACGATTATACAAAGTTAAAAAGGCCTCACGGTCGCCTTGCTGTGCGCGAGTCACCAACTGAAGGTCGGTAACATCAGAACCCATTTTGCTACGTTGTCCTTTATGTCGTCCAAATTGGGCAATAGGTGTTGGTGTTTCTCAATTTTTCGTCAATATTCATAAAATTGATCCACAGTGCTTCACATCTAACGAGCAATTACCCCAATAGTGGTACATTAAATAAGTGGCCAGATTATAGCCACAATCACCAACATTGGCCAAATTTTGCCCACTGGCTTAGAAAAGTAAGTCGTCATAGACGGCCAAAAAGGGTCGTCATCAGAAAATAGCGCCCCACAGCCCGCCATTTTGCTATATGCCCACTGCTGCCCTACGCCACGCGACCGACTGACCTAGCTACACTTTGCATCTGTAACCAATGGGTCTATGATAAAACCAGCATCTAATTTATGTGGAGGATATGCCATGCAACGGTCTGTGGCCCTAATTGCCATTAATGTATTCATCATCACGCTTTTATTGGCGCTACTCAGCGCCCCCAACAGCAAGGTGGGCCAAGCCCAAAACGAGGCCGCCACCGCCACGCTGTTGCCCACCACCACGCCCACGCCGTTTGTCGCGCCGTCGGTCACAGTGGGGCCGCTGCTTACGCCGCGCAGCAACTTTTCGACACCTATCGCCCAGCCCGGCGACCTAGACGAAGCATCGGGCTTGCCCGTCCCCTCGCCCGCCGCCACCTATCAAGTGGTGCGCGAATACTCGATGCTCAATATTTTGCTGGTGGGCCACGACAGCGAGAGCGACGGCGAACCGGGCGGCGGCTATCGCACCGACACACTGATTGTCGTCAACATCAATCGCACCGCCGGAACCGTCTCGATGTTGTCGTTGCCACGCGATCTCTACGTTTACGTCCCCGATTGGCGCTTTGTCCGCCTTAATACCGTATGGGATCGCGGCTTGTTTGTCTATGGCGGCAACGCGGGCGGCTTTCGGCTGATAAAAGAGACGTTGTGGTATAACTATGCCCTCGAGTTGCACTACTTCGCCATGATTGACTTTAGCGGCTTCAAAGAAATTATTGATACGCTCGGTGGCGTGAATATTGCCGTAGACTGCCCCATTGAAGATTATCGGTGGACAGGCGGCTATGATGCAGAAGGTACACCCACCTTCGACCTGATCACCATCCCGGTGGGCTTGCACCAAATGGACAGCATTACGGCGCTGATGTATGCCCGCAGCCGCCGCAACAGCAACGACTTTGACCGCGGCCGCCGCCAACAACAACTCATCCGCGCCGTTTTTAGTACGGCTCGCAGTCAGGGCTTGCTGGCCGATATTCCGTCGCTGTATAACGACATCACCAGCATTGTCGAAACCAACATTCCGCCAGAGGTGTTTTTGCAGCTTGCGCCCTTGGGCTTGGCCCTAGACCCGACCAACATCGAAAGCCACTTTTTGCAAACCGGCCGCCACACACAAGGCTATACTGCCGCCAGTGGGGCCGCTGTCCAAATTCCAACCGAGCGCCTATTCCAACTCATCAACGCCTTTCTGGTGCCGCCCACCCAAAACCGCTTGGTGGCCGAAGGCGCACGCATTGGCATTTTTGATAGCAGTGGCGTGGGTATGCGCTGGGATGTGGTGGCTGCCGACCGCCTGCTATGGGAAGGGCTAAACTCGATGCCACTGGGCGAAGCCATCCCACCCGGCGACATAGACATCAGCAGCGACTCGATCATTATTGATTATACGGGGCAAGCAAAAGGGAATAGTGTTGACGTTTTGGCGCGGATTTTGAGTATTAGCCCAGAGGACATTTATAATATTCCTAATCCTGACCGCACCGTAGATTATGCGGTCTATCTGTCGCCGGCCTATAGCGCCTGCTATGATCGCCAAGTAATTGAGTAGCGCCGTTTTGCACGTTCACTAGCTCACTAATGGGGTTTTGGGCCGGCACACAGGCCCAACCCCATCGCCTTTAAAGAAAATAGGGGATAGGGAGTACTAGCCGTCGGATGGTGCTAGCGGCAAAATAACGCTAAAGGTGCTGCCG
>CAZLPC010000514.1:0-2622 GCA_964561305.1 uncultured Anaerolineae bacterium | reverse complement strand
CGGCTGGCGGTCGCTATTTTACCTAGCACCAGCGAAACGCCAGCGCCCGATCCACTTTTTATGGCCCAAGGCGGCCCGGGAGGCAGTACCCTGAGCTATTTTGTGAGTGCCATGACCGCCAGTGATCTGGGCCGGACGTTTCTTGGCCAACGCGATATTGTATTGATTGAACAGCGCGGCACGCTTTATGCCGAACCAAATCTGTTATGCGAAGAAGTCAACACCCTGACCTATGACTCTTTGCTAGCTGCGCTCGACAATGCCACTCTCGATGCGCTGAATATAGAGGCCCTTAGCCAGTGCCATGCACGCCTAACCAATGATGGCATCAATCTATCGGCCTATGACAGCATTCAAAATGCCAACGATATGAACTTGGCACGGCAAGCCTTGGGCTATGATCAAATTAATTTTTACGGCGTATCCTATGGCACAATGTTGGTGCAACATTATATGCGCCTCTATCCGGAAACGTTGCGCTCAGTTGTTGTAGATGCAGTGGTGCCATTGAATCACAATTTTTTGCTCTACTATCCTTATAACGCGCAACGGGTATTTAATTTACTGTTTGCAGCCTGCGAAGCCGATGCGCTCTGCCCGTCGTTGTTCCCTGAAGTAGAGGATATTTTTTATAGTCTTATCGTCCAACTTAATGAAGACCCCGTTACCCTCGACCTCTATGATCGCAATACTACCACCACCTATCCGGCATTTTTTACCGGTGATGACTTTATGGGTCTGATGTTTAGCATGATGTATGTCACTGAGTTTATCGGTTATTTGCCGCGTATTATCTTTGATGTGCAGGCTGGCGACTATGAGATTGTGTCCTATTTGCAAAGTTTTTATACCTTTAATTTCACGCTGTCACGGGGCATGTATTACTCGGTGTTGTGTGCCGAAGATGCCGATTTTGAATTGGACGAGGTGTTGCTAGAAGGCGTGCGCCCTGAAGTCGCGGCCTATTTTCGCCTGACCCGCTTTGAGCCAATATGCGCGGTATGGAATGTCGAACAGCTTGATCCCATTGTGAACGAGCCAGTTTATAGCGAGGTACCAACGTTGGTTTTGTCTGGAGAGTTTGATCCCATTACGCCGCCAGTCAACGGCAAAATCTTGGCGCAGACCTTGCCCAATGCCCATGTTTTTACGTTTCCGGGGGTAGGGCATGGCGCTTTCGATGCACCATGTGGCACGCAAATTATGGCGGCATTTTTAGACGATCCATTAGCCGTGCCAGATGCCAGTTGCATTCTTGAGATGCGTTTGGTATTTGCCGCGCCCATAAGTTAGTGGGGTAGGGCGCTGCGATCTATCAGTGTAGAACTGGTGTTCACAAATTGAACACAAACCCAAAATTACCATAATCTTTGCGTAGAGGTAGCTCCAGAGAACCATTGTGGCTACCCCCTTCTACTTTATATTGTCAGAATGCTAGCTTCATGGTACATTTATAAACATAGCAACAGTTCTCATGAAATCATCATCATTATCCATGGTGTCGTCAGCGCTATATTATTTAGTGTGCGGTCTTATACTCAAAAGGACTTAGTAAAGCCTAGCTTAATTACCCTTAAAATAGTGTAGGGCGACCAAATGTTACATATATTGGTAATTGAGGATGACGAGATCTACGCTGCCTTGATGGAGATGGCACTAAAGCGGGAGGGTTTGCAGATTACCATCGCCTATCGCCCAGAAGTGGGGCTAGAGATGATGAAACGCCAACCATTTGATGCGGTGGTACTTGATGTAGCTTTACCCGGCATTAGCGGGATAGAAGTGTTGCAGAGGATACGCCACAATCCAAATACAGCTCATATTCCGGTGCTAATCGCCACTGCAAGCGGCATACTTTCTACACGCCAAGCAGCAGAAGAGGCAGGAGCCGACGCATTTTTCGAGAAACCATTCAGCTTTCATGAGATGGCCGAGTATATCCACAACCTATACAATGACTAAACCATCTTCTTACTGTAGGCTTCAATCGCCAGCTAGTGGCGCAACGGCAATTTGACGGGTGAAATCGGCATTATTAGACCATTGATACAATATCCAAGCTGGGATCAACATCACTAAAAACAAGACTGTGCCAAGTTGATAGGGCACTCTGGGGCCAATGGCGAACAGTGTGCCGCCCGAAGCCGTCGCAAAAATGATGGACAGGCTAGCCGCCGATTGATAGAGACCCAAAACACCCCCGCGCACGCTTTCATCTACGGTTTGCGTGGCCAACGATTGTAGGGCTGGCAGGGTTAGCCCCGATCCCGCCGCAAAAGTGAACGACCCAATCGGCCCCAAAAATGGCGTGGCAATAATAGCCCATGTCAACATAGAAATAGCCCTTAGAAGCGTGCCAAAGACAATCAAGCGTCCCTCGCCATAGCGCCGCAATAATGGCCGCAGCAACAATACTTGTGTTAAAAGCTGCCCTAGCCCAAACAAGCCCAACAAGATACCCACTCCCAAGCTGGCAATCCGTTCGTCATCATTTCTAAAGAGCACTGCATCGCCATAAAGCGCAAAAGTGGACTGCACCAAACCCAGCCCGAATTGTGAGCCAAATGCCACCAGCAAAATAAGCACCAGTGGGTGGTTGTGCAAAATGGCGGCGGCCGAGAG
>CAZLPC010000513.1:0-2622 GCA_964561305.1 uncultured Anaerolineae bacterium | reverse complement strand
ATATGACGCAGATTTGCTGAGTGTGGCGGCCTTGCGTGATAGTCTGAATCAATCCCCCCACAGCGAGCAACCCCGCGAACACCGCTTTGAAAAAACAGCTTTTGAACATGCGTGGCTGGTGGTGGCTGGGCGCGATATTCATGCTTTGGCGGGCGAAGCAGAATTTCAAAACTATCTTGATACTATTCCTCCCGTCTATCCCCTATTTTCATTGTTGCCAATAGCGGCCATTATAAGCCTCTTTGTCTTGGGTTATCGGGCTTATCGAGATGGCGACGTGCGCTTGTGGCTTATTTTGATGCTGTGGCTGGTCGTGCCGATTGTGGGTTTTAGCTATACATGGGCCGAACCCCAACCCCACTATATGCTGCCAATGTTGCCCGTGGCGTTTATCCTCATTGGGGTGTTGCTGGCCCAAGCTTGCCGTGGGCACGTTGGGCGTTTGATTGTTGGGTTGGGTTTATTGGTGATGGTGCTGTTGCAGGCTTTTGTTTTGCTGCGCTTGCTAGACTTTTTGAACGATACCCATACCCCCGACGCATTTGGCACTCCGCTGGCCTATCAATTACCCATTCGTGATGCTGTTTTAGAAGCCGATCCGCGTCGGGTGATAGTAGCCAGCACTGGGAACTCGCCTCAATTTGATCAAGAGCCAGCCGTGTGGGATATTTTGTTAAACCGCATCCCTAATGTAGATTTTTTGGCGGCAGGTGAATGGTGGATACAGCCTGCTGCTCCTGTGTTGATGTTGGTTGCGCCCGAAGCTCAACAATCAGCATGGTTAGCACAACTAGACGGCGCATTCACCCGTTTTGAATTGCGGACAGGCGAAGGCTACTATCAACTGTGGCGTAATGTTGCGGTGCAGTTGCCAACCAACCCCACACCCATTGAAGGCGTGTTTGCCAATGGGGTGGTGCTGGAATCGGTGCAACATGATGCGGATGTGTTATGGCTGGTGTGGCGTGTGCCAAGCCCTATCACCAACACGCTACCAATAGCCTTTGTGCATGGTATAGATGCAGATGGGCAGCGCGTTCGACAAGTAGATCGTCCTTTTATTGCCGAGCAATATTGGGCGATGGATGATCGTGTCTTGTGGCGAATAGAGATGGCGCTGAATGATATTGAGACCTTGCGGATTGGTCTATATCTCTTGGTTGCAGAAGCACAATTCCAAAATATTGCCCATCTTGATGAAGCAGGCGTGTATGTTGATCAATGGTTTACGCTTCCAATATCGCTATTAGAATGATCTCATCCGGCGCGTGTCCATATACGATGTACTGTTAAAGGATTGGGCGAGAACGGCAGGCGCATCTCGTGGCGCGAAATTTGCACCACTTCCAAATCACCAACATCGCCCAGCGTCGTAATGTACTTTTGCAAGGCCAAGCCTGTCGGCTGCGAGACAATAATGGCCAGCACCGACAGCACCATCATAGTAGGAAGACGATTCAGCCGTTCTTGCCAGTTGCTATTGGCCCCTACACTGCCCAAAAGGGTCGCAAAAGTAGTCATTAGGCCGGTTGTTATTAAGCCCGTCCCACAGTTAGGATGTACCGCCAGCCCATGTTCGCCGCTACGCATCCGTTGAATGGCTTCTTCAACCGCTTTCCGAATATCTTCGGTTTCGGCTTGCCCATAGATATAAAACCCATCAAGGACAGCCCGACCACCGTTAATTTTCAATTCTTTCACATGTTTCGCCATCATGTGAACAGTTGCATGTTCTAAGCCATGATTACGCCGAATACGCCGAATGGGCTTAAACATCAAAATGGGAGCAAATACAGTTGAAACACTTTTAATCATGGTCTATAAACTCCACTGTCACTAAAAAGGCGTGTGGATGATGGCATCACATCGCCCGTGTGCTGGCAATAGTAGCATCGTCTGACCAATGGAGCAATACAACATACGCCTTACATTGAATGTCGGCCTTGCAACAGTTATCATAGAAAGCACAATCGGCATGAACAATAGGCGGTTAGCATGGATATATCGCTGGTGATCCCCGTATATAACGAGGTCGAGAGCCTGCCCCATTTATATGCAAAAATAGTCGAGCAATTAGCGCCATTGGGCAAAACATGGGAGATCGTCTTTATTGATGACGGCAGCCGCGATGGGTCTACTGAGGTGCTTAAACGCCTGCACAGCGAAGACCAGCGCGTTGTGGTGGCAATTCAACGCCGCAATTTTGGCAAGAGCATGGCACTTTCGGCAGGTTTTGAGATCGCACGCGGTGACATGATCATCACCATGGATGCCGACTTACAAGACGAGCCAGCCGAAATTCCTAATTTGTTGGCCAAAATTGAAACGGGCTTTGATTTGGTGGTGGGTTGGAAGAAGGAACGCCACGATCCACTTTCTAAGACCATTCCATCTTTTATTGCCAATCGCGCCACGCGCATGATGACGGGTGTCCATCTGCACGATATGAACAGCGGCCTAAAAGCCATGCGCTCCGATGTCGCCCACACCATCCGCATTTATGGTGACTTGCACCGCTACATTCCTATTATTGCCCACTATAATGGTTTTGCTGTAACAGAAATTCCAGTCGTGCATCATCAGCGCCAATTTGGCCGCTCAAAATATGGGCCGGGGCGGCTT
>CAZLPC010000512.1:0-2627 GCA_964561305.1 uncultured Anaerolineae bacterium | reverse complement strand
GTTACATTGATACAGGCTATCGGCAGGTATATGCCGATGCTATTTTTGTGGGCGGGACAACCTAAATGCGGGGTATATATCTAATGATAACCAACGAGTGATAACCCTAAGCCTAAAAAGGAATGTGCATGGCACTATCAAAAATTTATGTCGCATTTGGCCTCATTATTGCAGTGGCAGTGGTGGCGGTGGTGGGCTATTTGATCTTACAACCACCCGTTGATTTAGTCCGTAATGTCGCTTTTTCAGATAGCATTTTAACGCCCAATGCCGATGGTGAGGGCGATGTTATCGTTTTTTCGTATCAGTTGGCTCGGTCTGCCATGATCTCATTGATATTTGAAAGCGAAGATGGCCAAGTATTTGTCTTTAGAGATCAAGAACGCCGCGCACCCGGCAGCTATAGTGTCAATTTTAGTGGTGTAGTAGACGGCTTTAGCCGTGATGACGATCCGCCGTTTGAGGGAATAATTGAACGCCGTCTTATCCCCAATGGCCTTTATACATGGACGTTTATAGCTCAAAATGAAGACGATGGCGTAAAAACATTTACAGGGACGCTAACTGTACGAGATGGCGACCCACAATTGCCACTCATTAGTGCCTTTGAGGTCAGTTCAGCATATTTTACACCCAACCAAGACGGCATCCGCGACCGTATCCGCGTGAACGTTTTCTTAGAAAAAGCTGCCGATTTGGTTGTCTATCTGGAAGACGTTGCGGGCGCACGTACCTATTTAGCCGAGCGGTTATTGGGGCGCGAGCCGGGTGAGGAGGGCAACCACGAATTTGATTATGATGGTGGTGTGGATGATGGTTTTGAGCCGCCCGAAGATGGTATCTATCAACTGGTGGCTGTGGCCCAAGATGCTGAAGGGCAGCGCCTTGTTCTTACCAAGACCATTAATATTGAAAATGGTGGCTTGCCCCAAGTCGAAATCTTCCCGCAAACAGTGGGGGCCACCGTGTGCTTTGACTCGCTAGAGTGGGACGATAGCTATTACACCGATGCTTCTGAAATAGGCGACCGCATCGCGCAACCACAAGGCAGTTGTTCGTCGCTCACCCGCTTACAAATTGAGCAGGGCGATTTGTTAACCTTTTATCTCACAGTACGCAATTATGGCCGCACGCCCATTCGCACGCATGGGCCCTTTGCTGGCACAGTCTATCAGTTTGATCAGTTGCCTAATACACTCGGCTATCCACAATCGGACGGCGCGTTTCGGGTGGGTATCTATTGCGACTCGGCGATTATTGACCACCCATGGCGTTGGGGGCTGGGCACACCCGATCAACTGACCGAAGTATTTGATCCCCAACTAAACGATACATTCTACTATCTTGAACCGGGCGAAAACGTGGTGGTTTGGGGAGCCATCCGCCTAACAACAATTGTCGCCTCTCAAAACCCACAAGACTGCTTTGCATCACTTATTCATGAAGGCGTTAACATAGACCCCTTCCAATTGCGGGTGGGGGTGCGTGTGGTCGAAATTATGCCGGCCCAAATGAGCGACATTACTGATTCTGCTGAATCGCCTCGCGCACCTGCGCCTCCGTTTGGATAAAGTGAGGCGTGGTCAATAGGCTAAGGTGGCGGGGCCGCTCGAACGAGACCGCCACCTCGCGGATAATTTGGCCGGGGCGTTCGCTCATCACCACCACCCGATCCGCCAAGAACACCGCCTCGCGGATGTCATGTGTCACCATCAGCACCGTGGCGCGGGTGCGGGACCACACGGCCAACAACTCGCGCCATAATTGCTCACGGGTAAGTGCATCTAGGGCCCCAAATGGTTCGTCTAACAGCAAAATATCGGGTTGTGTAATAAGGCCCCGCGCAATACTAACACGCTGGGCCATGCCCCCTGATAATTCGGCTGGAAAAGCCTCTGCAAAGTCTGATAAGCCCATCAATGCTAGCAAATGATCCGCCTCGGTGCGGCGTTTTCGGGCCCCAACACCTGCTAAACGCAACGGCAAAGCCACATTGTGGCGCACCGTGCGCCACGGCAAAAGGGTATCGCGCTGAAAAACAACGCTAACACGGCGCTGAGGATGTTTTAGCGGCTTTCCATCTAGCCAAACCACGCCCTGTTGAGGGCGAATGAGGCCCGCCATAATCCGTAACAAGGTCGTTTTACCGCTACCACTGGCCCCTACCAAGCATGTAAAGGTGTTGGGCAACAGGCCTAACGACACATTTTGCAAGGCTTTTACGGCCTGACCGTCGGTGGCTGTATAGGTATGGCTGATTTTGTCAGCCGCTAAAAGCATCTCGTTCATCGCTAGTAATTTGATGAAGAACCAAGGCCAGTATCTGGCTCGGTTTCGGTTTTGGGTAGCTCTGGCACAAAGTCGTTGGTATAGGCTGCTTCAAGGTCATCAAGGGCCCGCCGCAGCAAACCCGCATCCAACAAGATTTGTTGGGTGGCTTCCCATGCTTCGGGATCAGTGCTACCGATAGTGTCGGATCGCCACAACTCAACCGAGTTAATCAAAACTTGGCGTTGTGTTTCCACTTGATCGGCGGGCAACTCGGCGTAGGGCAACGACAATTCAAAAGCAGCTTCAGGATCGGCGATGGTGTCGGCGATGCCGCGCACAATTGCGTCTACCATACC
>CAZLPC010000511.1:0-2628 GCA_964561305.1 uncultured Anaerolineae bacterium | reverse complement strand
AAGAAAGAAAAGTGTTAATGGAAAACCGCGATGCTATTTTTGACTTTGATGAACGCCCCTCTGACTCGCCGCTTGTCGCGTGTGTGTGGCGCACCCATTCCGACGGGATCGGTGGCCAGTTTATTTCGATAGCCGAGTCAGAGTATAGCTTGGTCTTTACGCAAGCGCAGGGAGCGCTGACCCTTAGTATTCGTGGCCCAGAAACGTACGCCAGCATTGCACTAATCCCGCCCGATGCTGAATTTTTGGGGGTCAACTTTAAACTGGGCACGTTTATGCCCCACTTTGGCCCAAAAGAACTGGTCAATGGCGCAATAACGCTACCAGCTTTGGGCCAAAACACTGTGCACCTGCATGGGGCCGCGTGGCAAATCCCCACTTATGAAAATATGGATACTTTTATCGCACACCTCGTCAAAGACGGCATATTGCAATTTGATCCGCTTGTAGCAAGAACCCTTGCGGGGCAGCAACCGGACTTATCGGCGCGCTCGGTGCAACGCCGCTTCTTACGGGCAACAGGCATCACAGCAGGCACAGTGCAGCAAATTCAACGCGCCAAAGCGGCCTTTTGGCTATTGCAAGAAGGTGTCACTATTCTGGATACGGTGGCGGCGTTGTGTTATGCCGATCAGCCGCACCTGACGCGCTCTTTGCGGCGCTTTATGGGCCAAACCCCTGCCGAAATTGTGCCCAAACAAGCGGTGCGCTAAATGTCGTTTTTGTTCAAGACCGCCCTACTGCACTGTGCTATGCTGGGAGCATATAGCCTAATCAAAAAGGAGCAAGCGCCATGCGAAAACTTGTTGTCACCATGTTCTTAGCACTAGACGGTGTGATTGAAGAGCCGATGTGGTCAGCACCATATTGGAATGACAAAATCAGCAGTTTTAAGGGTGACGAGTCGAATGCCAGTGATGCGCTGTTGTTGGGGCGCGTTACGTACGAGGGATTTGCGGCGGTGTGGCCCAACCGCACCAATGAGGACGACGAGGGCACAGAATACATGAACTCTGTTGCCAAGTATGTCGTCTCGAACACGCTAAAAACAGCCACATGGAACAATTCACAGATTATCAGTGGTGATGTCGTGGCCCAAATTAAAAGCCTGAAGGCCACCAACGGCGGCAATATTTTGGTCTATGGCAGTGGCGTATTGCTGAAGACCCTGATGGAACATCAGTTGGTGGATGAGTATCGTCTGTTGCTTTATCCGGTGGTGGTAGGCGCAGGCCAAAAAATGTTCGCCGATGGCATAACGGCAACCCTTGACCTGATCGAAGTAACGGAAATGGGGTCGGGGGTGGTGGCGTTGCGCTATCAGCCGGCCCCAACAGCATAGCTAGGGGTGGGCGCAAGCGTGGTTTGCGCCCACTGCTCCATGTCTAGGCCGTCATAGGGCGAATGCATCAGGTGTTACCCACTAGCGATAAGCAGCCAGCAGCGTTTCGGTGCGGGTTAAAAGATCGTAATAGTTCGCTAGCCCATTGATCCAGTCGGCAGGAATGGCCTCATAGCCAAACTTGGCCCCCAACACTGCGCCTGCCATCGCGCCGTTGTTATGGGCATCGCCTCCTTCATGAATAATTTCTAGTAAGCCATCACGGAAACTCGGCGCGTGCATCATCACCCACAAACCTACCCCCATTGCTTTGAGCGTGTAGCTGCTGGCATGAACTTGGGTTTCGTCTTCTTCAAGGCCTTCGTCTAGGTGCAAGGCCCCCAATTCGCCCTCCACGGCGCGTTCTACATAGTCTACCATGCGCTCATCAAATTGGGCGGCAATCTCGTACGCGGTGCTGACAATAGCGCGTTCGTTTTCGGACCCAGAGATGAGGGCGCTAATCACCAACGCCATTATCACCGACGATCCGACACAGCGCGGATCAAAGTGGGTTAGCTTGCACACTTCGGCGGCATGGTGCTGCACCGCGATGGGGTCTTCAAAGTCCCACACGCCTGAAATAGCGGTGCGAACAATGCCGTCGTTGCCGGCCCACAGGCGCTTGCTGCGCTCCCAGATATAACGGGCTGTGGTTTGGGGATCGTTAACATAACCCGATGCTGTTAGCACGGCTTTGGTGTTGTTGCCCAAAAAAGGAGCGCGTTGGGCCCATTGGTGCAGGCGGCGGGCGATGTCGGGCAGTTCAATCCGTTTATATTGAATAATGCTGTCTAGCACCACCAACATCTGGTCGGTGTTGTTTGTCCATGCTCCGGGCACAAAATGCTTCCGATACTCATCAGGCATGATATCGCTATAGCCCAATAACCAGTCAGGATAAGTCGCCCGCACGTCTGTGCGCGTCATGCGGGTTGTGCCCACCCCCAGCGCATCGCCAATTGCCTGCCCAAATATCACCCCCATAACGCGATCTTGTTGTTTTGTGTTGATCACTGCCGCTCTCCTTACCGATACCCCAACAGATGTCTTAAAAAACTATACGCCCGTTTCAATTATTCGTCTATTGTGACACGTAAGATGGCCGGCAGCTAGTCCAATGCCTGTAACAACAAACGAGCCGCTAAATCAAAGCGATCTGGTTCATCGCCCCGACACTCAACATAGTGCAATAGCCGCATATAAATCGGCAAATTGCACTCATACAAATAGACAGGAACCAGCAC
>CAZLPC010000510.1:0-2639 GCA_964561305.1 uncultured Anaerolineae bacterium | reverse complement strand
TTAAAATACGGGCCAGCTTAAAGAGCAACTCGCCTCGGCGCGGGGCTGGCATCAGCCGCCAATCTTTATAGGCTGCTTTAGCGGCCTGTACTGCCGCTTCCACATCTACAGCAGTCGAAAGCGTAACCGTGACAAACGTTTCTTCAGTTGCAGGGTTTAAGCTGGCAAAAGTGCCGCCCTGCCCTTCAATCCATTTTCCACCGATATAATTTTTGACCAAATCACTCATGGGGAATATTGTTACACGCGGGGCGTGTAGACTCCTTTCTGGGTATGTTTAAGCAACAAGCAAACTGGCACAGGCAGAACCCACTGTTGCCGCAAGGCACGATGGGTTCGGGTTTAAAACCATCATCATTTATCGAAAAAGCTGATGCTGGATTATTCGCTGGCCTCAGTAACATCGGCAAGCACAAGTGTATCAAGCATGTCGGCTAGGGTAGCCCGTATAACGCCATATTCTGTGGGCGTGCTACGGGTACTCAGCAATAGATAGTTACCATCGCGCAAATCCAATAACACAAGGCCGGCCACCTGTGGCACATTATTTTGCGGAACCAGTAACAATTCATGGCCATCGTAGCCGCCTAAAGTCACTGGCGTTAAGTCACTGGCAGGCACAAGCCCCGTAAATTGTTGGCTAATAGTGAACAGCAATTGATCGGTAGCGGTTTGTTCAACAGGTGCGCCAAACAAGTCTTCGCTTGTGCCCAAAATGGCTTGAATCGCCATTGAGTCATTATCTTCAGTGTCGGCGAATACAGCAATTACTACTGTGTCAGTCTCGCCTTCTTGCCAACCTTCAGGATAATCGAGGCTAAAAGCAGGCCGTTCAGCAGCTTGGGTTAAAGGCAAGGCTGCGCCTTCATAGTTGATTTCACTGCTGGGGGGTTCGGCACTACTGGTTTCTTCGCTAGCAGATTCCTCGCTGACGGGTTCCTCGCTGACGGGTTCCTCGCTAGCAGATTCCTCGCTAACGGGTTCTTCGCTAGCAGATTCCTCGCTGACGGGTTCTTCGCTAGCAGATACATCTTCCGAACGTGCATCGTTGACTGCATCCACGCCTGTAGGTACACCGTTCTCATATTCAAGCCCAGCAATCATGGCTTCAACGGTGACGCTCACTTTGGGATAATTGGTGCGGGTGGTACGGGCTAAAATGAAGAAGAAGTTTTCATCGCCCAAATCCAACACCGTTAACTCAATAATCACATCGGTGCTTGATTGCGAAGCCAAAATTACCTGAGAGCCAGCGTACACATCCAGTTGCACCGGATAAACGTCGGTTTCTGGCAATGACCCCGATAACTGGCTGCCAACAAACAAAGCGGCATCAGCCGTTGTTGCCCCCGCCAAATCAGGGCCCAATAGTTCATTAGGGTCGGCCAAGATCATTTGAATGATGATCGCTTGTGTATTGTCAATCGCGCCATCCTCTTGGGTCAAAAATACCACGCTGTCGTCTTGGGGAGTATCGGTAAACCCTTCTGGGTAGGGCACGCTAAACTCAGGGCGTTCGGCGCGTTGGGTCAGGGCAAAAGGCCGAAGCGCGTCTAGGGTTTGGGCCATGGCTTCAAGCTCGCGGCTATAATCGTTCGCGTTTTCAGAACGCAACGTGGCTACAAATAAGCCACTTTCCGCATCAGCAAAGATAATGTGGCGGGCTGCAATACGATCAGACTCGCGCACGCTAAGGGTGATGCCGCTTGGCAATTGGTCATAATTCGTCACATCGTCCAATACACTTTGGGCGTTGTTCTCAATTTGGGTAGCCAGTTCTCGCGGCGAAATTGCTTCTTGAAGGCGTGTTAGGGTGATGGAGGTGGGATCATCGGTGCGGGCGTTGGTAGGCCGAAAGACAAGACTGTCTTCAGACTCAGTATAGCGCCATCCATCCGGATACCGCCCCGACAAGCCGGCTGCGCCGCTTTCAAATTGCAACGGCACGGTAGATTCTAATACGGTGATGCCTCTGGTTTCAATATCTCGATTGGTAACATAAAGACCGACAAGAGCAAGCAACGCCGCCAACACAAAAAACATGACAACGGCCGGCGACAAATTAAACAATTTCTGGGATGGTTGAGCAGGTAAAGAATGCTGTTGATTTTCCATAATCCGGCAGTTACTCCCGGGTATCATTTGTAATAAACAGAACAAGCGCGGCAATAGTGTAGCCTATCTGTACACTCTCGGCAACAGGTACACTTCTGATCAATTCCCTGATAGACGCTGTTATAGAAGTTTGTTAGAATTTAGTTAAAAGAAAACTGCTTTATATATCCTCCACTTTATCTAGGAGATTTTTTCATGCTTTATCAACCCGATACCGATATTTTGTTTCCGCATCGCGTTATTCCTAGCCTGCGCCATTTGCGTGGGCCCATCTGGCAACAATTGGTCGAGCGCATTTGCCAACACACCGACGAAACCCACCCCGAAGTATTAGCCTTTATGTTGCTGATGATTCGCTATAACAGTTGCTTGCAATGCAGCACCCACAGCTATCGCGCCATGCGTGGCTGCACCCTGTGCGCCCAACAAATCGTCGAGCGCCTTAAATGCAGCGATGAAGAATTGCTGTTGGCATGGCAAAGCATTTATGAGGAACTAACTGCTCACACTGTTAACTACGGGGC
>CAZLPC010000509.1:0-2644 GCA_964561305.1 uncultured Anaerolineae bacterium | reverse complement strand
CCTCAACCTGAGGGAGGGGATTGAGGGGTGCGGGCAATAAAGGTTGGGTTCGATAAAACAGAAACGTAGTTAGCCCATGACAGATTTACGCCAAGATGTAGCCGATGCCCTGCGGCGCGGCGATGTGACCACCGCCGTAGCTTTGCTGCAACGACTGTTGGATGCGCCCAACACCGATCCCGAACGCGGCGAATTGTTAAGCGAGCTAGCGGTGGCCCAAACGCGGGCCGCGCTGTTTGAGTCCGCCGAGTCTAATTTTACGGCGGCGCTCGAAATCAGCCAGCGTTTGCGGTCGGTGGCGCTGCAAACGCGCTGCTTGTTTGGCTTGGGCGAGCTATACTCGCGCCAAAAAGACTACCGCCAAGCCATGCGCTACTATCAACAAGTGATGCCCCTTACGCGCCAAAATAACGACCGCAACGGAACCATGCGGGCGCTGGCCGCCATTGGCGACACCTATGCCAACATGAACAAACCCGCCCAAGCCATCGAGTATCACTATCAAGCCCTGCAACTAGCCATTAGCGCCGCCCACACCGACGGCCAAAAACGCGCCCTCAGCAATTTGGGCAACCTCTATAGCTTGCTGGAACGGTGGGACCGGGCCTACGACTATTATCAGCAGGCGCTCGATCTAGCGGCCCGCACCAGCGACCTGCAAGGCGAAAGCGTGTGTTTGGGCAACATGGCCATGCTCTATGCCGCCACCCAACGCCCTACCCTCGCCCTCGACTATTTGCAACGGGCCATTGGTATTGCGCGGCGCATTGATGATTGGGCCGGCGTGGCCAATCGGTTGGGCGGCATGGGCATGGTTTACGTTTCAATCAACGACTACGCCAACGCCATTCGCCACTTTGAAGATGCCTATGCCCAATTTGTGGCCCTCGACATGGCTCAAGCCGCCGCCGCCATGCGCCAACGCATCAACGCCCTGCGCGCCCACTATGACGGGGACTGATGCACCCTAAATCCCCACTCCGAATCACTGCGCTCGAATGGGGACTTTTTGCCGCTCCCAGAGCGGGTTTTGCTCCTCGTAATGATTAGCCTTTGGAGACGGGGCTGGGGATGAGGTTGGGTGGTGATTGTGCGATTTGTGGCGGCGTTTGCAAAAACTAAGCAACTTATCATCATTATGTCCGAACATTTCGGCGTGCTGGTGTATACTATAAGCATGAGACACGATGCTGTTTACCCACGCCCATTGTTGTTGGCCCTGCTGTTTGGCGGGCTATTGTTGATGTTAGTGCCGCCAGTCCCCAGCGCGGCGCAATCGGTGCAGGTGTTATATGTGCGCGGCGCGTGTCGGTTTGCCCCGCCCGACGGCTATGAGGTGGATTGTGGCGATCTAACAGTGCCCCAAAACCGCGCCTATCCACAAGGGCGCACGGTGCGCCTGCATGTGGCCCACTTTCATAGCCCCAACCCCAACCCCCCTGCCGATCCCGTCTTATATTTGGTGGGCGGGCCGGGGGTAAGCCTGCTCTATGACCTAGACGTGTTGTTTTATCACTTCGAGGGCTATTTGGCCAACCGCGATGTGATCGTCTTCGATCAGCGCGGCACAGGTTTTGGGTGGCCGGCCCTACAGTGTGGGGTCTCGAATGGCGATAGCGAGGCGTTTGCCC
This sequence comes from uncultured Anaerolineae bacterium, assembly GCA_964561305.1. Classification (GTDB taxonomy): domain Bacteria; phylum Chloroflexota; class Anaerolineae; order Aggregatilineales; family J027; genus J027. The sequence continues at coordinate 1,013 of CAZLPC010000509.1, read as the reverse complement.
GCGATTGCGCCGCCTTTTATGCTGCGTGGGGCATAGATTTAGAGGCTTTTAGTAGCACCGAAAGCGCCGCCGATGCCGAAGATTTGCGCGTGGCCCTAGATATTGACCAGTGGAACGTGGTCGGCGTGTCGTATGGCACACGCTTGGCCCAAGTCATCGCCCGCGATCATCCTCACGGCGTGCGCAGCGTTATTTTAGACTCGGTGGCCGAGTTGGGCGGGGTCAATTATGGGCGCTTTTTGGATGATGCCGAGTGGGTGCGCCAAGTGCTGCGCGATTGTGCCGATGATCCCGACTGTGGGGCGGCTTATCCTGATATTGTCGCCACGTTTGACAATCTCTTGCGCCAGTTTCGCGTACCCAGCTTCGTTGATCTGAGCGTAGGGACATTGCGCGTAGACAGCAGCGTGATCGTCAATGCCGCATGGAACAAAGCCGCCTCGCATGATGGGGCACGCGCCCTGCCCATGTTGGTGGCGGCGGCAGCGGCGGGCAATTTTGATCCCCTGTTTGCCCTCGAAACCACGTCCTATACCCTGTTTGACCTGATGAATATGGCCATCAATTGTAATGATGGCGTGTATGGCGGCGGTCTTTGTGGGCTATATGGCATTGACCGCGGCCCTAACTTGGCCCAAACGCCCGCCGACTTCGACATCCCCACGCTCATCGTCAATGGGCGCTGGGATACCCTCACCCCCACCGAAAGCGCCAAAGCAGTATGGCGCGGCCTGCCCAATGCCACTTTCGTCGAGTTCCCCTATCTGTCGCATGGGGTGGTACGGTCGGGGGATGCGTGCGCGGTGCAAATCGCCTTCGACTTTCTCGATAATCCCACCACGCCGCCCACTATTGCCTGCGCCACCGCAACCCGCCCCGCGTTCGTTTTGAACTGATGGGGCCCGCGCAGGAGGGATAACCCCTTTCAATAGGTGAAATTGCCTTATGCCGCACCCTACAAACCGCATAGCCGCGCCATTCTTGAGAGGTGGCCCTGCGGGGTCGCCGATATT
>CAZLPC010000508.1:0-2646 GCA_964561305.1 uncultured Anaerolineae bacterium | reverse complement strand
ATTTAGCGGGGTGGTTGGTTTCAGTTGTTGGGTAAGTTATGCCCATAGGTTTTGATATGTAAAAAGCGGTTGCCACTGTCGGCAACCGCTTTTGCATAATCAAAATTTCTGATCTTGACACAGTTTGCGTTTAGCGCAATGAGTCAATATCGAGGCCAGCCGCATCCAACTGGGCACGGAAGTCATCGAAGAAAGCGTCGCGGGCTAATTCTAAGCCACCCCAGTTATAAACGGTGGTTAGCAAGCTAGCGTTATCAGCATCATCGGCAATGCTCAACAAGGTTTCGGTCAGTAACAAGCGCATCGCAGCAGGTACGTGCTCGCCATAGCTGAGGGTATCGTTGGGGATGGGGGCCGAAAGACCAATAACAACCACAACATCACGAACATCAGGGTACTCTTCTTCAAGGTTGCCACGGGCATCCAAGAAGGTCGCGCCAGCTTCACACTCGCCGTTATAAACACCAGCAACCACACCATCATGACCACCAGCATCCACAACATTTAAGTTGTCAACATCAATACCAGCCGCACGCATGGCGATGCTGGGTACAACCCAACCACTGGTGCTGAGGGGGTCGGGGCGGCAGAAAATGGTTTCGGTGGTGATGTCTTCGAGGCTGTTGATGCCACTGTCAGCGCGGGTAATAATTTGACCGCCATAGCTGGTGCTGCCAAAACGAGAACTGACCACGCCTACATCGGCACAGTCGCGTTGGCTGGCCAAAATGTAGCCAAAGGTATTCAAAGCGCCAATTTCAGCTTCTTGACCGCAGAGGGCTTCGATAGCAGCCGAGTAGTCGGTCGCCACGCTGGCTTCCACAGCAAAACCGCTTACTTCGGTGATCAAAGCAGCCAAGTCATCAGCACCTGCTTGTACTTCTTGAGCATTTTCTGAAGGGATGAACAACAACACAAGCGGCTCATCTTCGGAACCCAAGGTTTCTTCGGCAAGCAGCGCACGCAACACTGACTCTGGAACTAACACACGGTCAATTACATGAATCACGCCATTGCTGGCATCCACATCAGTAGCGATGACATTGGCTTGATTAATTTGAACGCCGCCGCTACGGACACGGATAGAAATGTCCTCGCCTTGTAAGGTGGCTACTTGGGCGGTTTCTAGGGCGATTACATCTTCAGCAAAAAATTCACCTTCAACGACATGATACAGCAAAATGGTGTTTAACAGCTCTTGGTTGGCTAAAATATCGGTGGCTTCCAAGCCTAGTTCTTCTAGGGTGGCTGCAAATGCTTCATTGGTGGGGGCAAAAACAGTTAATTCGCCTTCGCTGCTTAGGGCTTCACCAATTGAAGGGTCGGCCAAGCTAACGGCTGCGATAAGGGTTGCAAAATCAGGGTTGCCAGCAGCAATTTCAGCGATGGTCTCGCCATCTTGGGCAAAGCTGGGTGTGGCAATGCCGCCCACAACAAGGGCGATTAGTGCAAAAAGCATTAGGGTTGTTTTACGCATTACAGAAATCCTCTTAATTTCATTGGTTGTAAAGATTGATGACATGTTTCAAAACCACATACTACTTTAGCGCTTATTTCTGAGAAAGCGCTATATTCTGATTAAATCTCGTAGAAGTGCAGTTCAAATTTTCTTAATAAATGCGCCATTGCTGGCACATTTTTAGACCACCGATCAAAAACCGGACAGGCGCTTAGGTATAGGCCTCGCGGATGCGCGAACTGGTATAGTCTAAAATAGTCACGACAATGGCGATCATCCATACTGCAATGCCCACTGCGTCATAGTTAGCAAGCCGTATCCATTGAATTAAGACCACGCCAATGCCACCGCCACCAACCGCACCAATGATCGTAGACATCCGTACATTAATGTCCCAGCGATAAATAGTGAACGAGACAAATGGCGGAATGACCTGTGGCACAACTGCATAGATGATTGTTTGAAGGCTGTTGGCCCCCGTTGCGCGGATGGCTTCAATGGGGCCATCATCAATACCTTCAATAGATTCTGAATAGAGCTTGCCCAATGATGCAATGGTATGGACAGTAAGCGCAATGACACCTGCAAAAGGCCCCGGCCCCACCCAGATAATGGCAATCAGCGCCCAAATGATGGGTTCAATTGAGCGAACCACATTCATAATCAGCCGAACCATATAGTAAATGCCAAGCGCTACCGGATTGGCAGACATCAGGTTGCGGGCTGCCAAAAAGCTCATTGGCACTGCCAATAACAATCCTGCTGCTGTGGCCATCAATGCCAAAAAGAGCGTAATCACAATTCCTTCTAGAGCCAGCCAAAATTCCTGTACAAGATAAGGTGAGCCAACATCTTGCGATTGCCGCATGATCACTTTGACGCTAATAGGGCGCGTGGCTTCATTGGGAATCGTGAAGCTGGCCATGTTAAACTCAAGCTCAAACTCGCCTGCATCATCAGGGGTGGCGGTAAGCACTTGGGCATTGACCCGCGGTCGAAAGGAGGGAACGCTCTCTGGCTCTAGGACTAATTCGGCTGTTTCACCCGGCACAAAATTAAAGCCACGTACTGTTACGGTTGTACCTTCTAAGCGGACACCGCTAGGGCTGGTTTGGCCCGATGGTTGGCCGCAGTCTGGCGAAATAACTAGATAGGGCTGGTCATCCTCTACTGTGGGTTGTGTAGGT
>CAZLPC010000507.1:0-2671 GCA_964561305.1 uncultured Anaerolineae bacterium | reverse complement strand
CGTCGGCGATACCAGCGCTATTTTGCAAACGGGGCAAGCCACAACTGTAGAGCAAGGCCCAGACGGCCCCGCCGCGCCCAGCGATCCGTTTGTGCTGGATGATGCGCTTGACAATTTGCCCACCGAGTTGTTACAAGCCTTGCCGCGCCCCATCAATCGCCCTGTGTTTGTGCCGGCCATCACCTTTAACCCCAACCCCACCACCGGCGATGCCCCCGGCACATGGCTGCCGTGTGGCAGTTGCAACACCTGTGGCTATCCTGAAAACGAGTGCGTCACCAGCCCAGAGGGCGCTTGCCTGTGGGACCCGGCCACTTGTCGGGCCGATGCCGATGCGGGTGCTATTCTCAGTGGGCCGTCCACCATTCAGTGTAATCCCTATGACGAGAAGATCACCTTCACCATCAATTATAACAATCCTGATGGGTCAATTATTGTAGAGCCGGGGGTCATTAACGGCATTGTATCTGATTTTGGGCCCAATTTTGTGAGGGTGACAGGGGATTGCCCGTCGCCTATTGCTGCCTTGCCAACGGTTATCACCGTGATAATCGGCACGGATGACGGCCAAATTTTTCAATGGATAACCACTTTGCTAGGTGCATAAACACCCCTCTGCCACGCGCCTGCAACGGCCCAGCTCGGCCGTTGCAGGTTAAACCACTTTCTGCCCGCCACGCCCACTATCAGCCACGTCGTCCCCTTATCGCTATGCTAAGTGCTTGCTGACACATTCAGTATTTGGCTGGGTGTGCGGGTAAAATAAGATAATCCGTCGTTCAATCAAGTTGTCATTGAGAAATAAAAATCATGCGTCACAAAAATAGCTTTCTATTGCTTAAAATCACTATACTTTATATCTTTGTTATGGTGATATTGCTGCGCCCCACGCCCACCATCAGCACCGCCCAAAACGGCGGCGGCATGATTATGCCCATGGCTGCGCCGCCGGGCCCCTCGACATGGCTGTTTGGGCAGCCCTATGGCAACACCACCGGCTCGTTTCGGTTTGGCAACGCCTTTTATAGCGCCGGCCAAGGCCTGCACTTTGGGCTAGACTTCCCGATGCCGTGTGGCACCGAGTTGGTGGCCGTGGCCGACGGCGAAGTGGTGGGGGTGGATAATATGGCGCGGGGTGCTGGTCCCCACAATCTGCTGATTGACCACCCCGGCTTGGGGGTGGTGACCTTATATGGCCACCTGCTAGAGCGCCCCAACCTTGCCCTCAATCAGCCCGTGCGCCAAGGCCAAGTGGTGGGCTTGTCTGGCGATCCCGACATTACCTGTGTGTCGCGCCCTCATCTACATTTTGAAGTACGCGCCCGCGACTATCGCAGTGCCTATAACCCCATTCGATATATTGAAGCCAATTGGAACATGCTCGCTAACATCGGTAGCTATAGCTATCCGTTGTTTCAACAAGACTTGTATAACTCGCGCCAATGGATGACGCTGTTCGATCAGCCCGATGTGGCCTTTGGTGGGCGTTTTCTTAATCGCTATACGCTCACGTTTCCGCCCTTGCCCAACCAGCGCCCACCCGCCAGCGCCGCCCCGCTGCGTACCCTAGCGCCATTGCCCGCCGATAGCCAATGGCAGATTCGGCGCATTGCCTATGAGGGGTGTTGTGCGGTGTTTTGGTTTCATCCTACCCAGCCCGACGTGTTGTATGTGATTGATGGCTCGCCGGGGACACCCGCCGGCGTGTAGCAGTGGGACATCGAAAATGGCGTACCCACCACCGTCGTCGAGACCGCGCCCCCCAGCCCCACCTCGCCCGATGGCCTGCTGCAAATGCGGCTTAATGGCGTTTCTACCGAGATCACCAACACCCTAACGGGCCAGCGTTTCACCGTTAATACGGGTGGCAATATGCCCGCCATCAACGCCGATAACACGCGCCTGATGTGGACGACAGCCGGCAACACCACCCCCGGCGATCCGCCCGCGCCCACCGTCATCTGGACAAACGACCTGACCGGCAACAGTGGGCGCTTGGTGCGCGAGCAACGCGGGGGCGGGGCAGCATGGCTGGATGCCAATCGGCTATTGCTCAATACCCCTATCGGAAACACCCGCCAGCGCGTCTATGAGGTATGGAACGCCACCGACGGCAGCAGTTATACACTTGGCACATTCGACAATCTGCGTAACGCCACGGTTTCACCGGGGGGGCGCTATTTCATGTATTATTTGACGTTTCAAGACGACCCCACCAATGATGGCATTTATGTATTGCCAATTGAGCAGGGGGCATTGCCCCAAAAACTAAACTGGTTTGGCGGCTGGCAATGGCGCGACAGCACCAGCGTCTATTTGTTCCCGTTTGACCCTACCACCGACTTTTTTACGCTGGCCTATTATGAGGTGAACACGGGGCGCTATGAAACGCTGCTTGCTCCCGACGATTTCCGCTTTACGATGTTAAATGGCGCATGGGATGTATCGGCAGATGGGCGGCGTATTGTCTTTCAAAGCGCCCTCGATCAAGCCTTATATGTGATTGAGCAAGTGGGCTAGTCTGCCCAAACTATTCCCCCTGTGCCGCTAGCTTGCACAGGCGTGGGTTGGCTGTCATACTAAAGGCATCTTATAGGTTCAGGAGCAAATCGCATGGCCCAGCACATCCAATCCCAACCGATCTTGAAAATGACCGCCGCCGAGTTTGAGG
>CAZLPC010000506.1:0-2695 GCA_964561305.1 uncultured Anaerolineae bacterium | reverse complement strand
AGTAGCGCTGGCGGGGCTGGCACGGGTACGCTGGCGCACAGCTCCCCCCGAACCCGAAAATCATCGCTTCTATCGGCGCGCAGCCTAGTTTACTGAACACCCTACCGCCTGCAAATTGATCTGGGGCGGGCAATCCGCTAAGATACACCGTATTCTGAAGCCAAGCTAAAAAGTGATGCGCACACATGAAACCCATCATTACTTCTTTGAAAATCAAGGGCTATCGTCTATTTGATGATTTCACAATTGAACTAGGCGCGTTACAAGTGTTGGTGGGAGCCAATGGATCGGGCAAGACTGCCTTGCTAGAATTCTTGCGCTTTTTGCGCGACAGCATCACCCAAGATATTCCGCCCGAAGTGGTGAAGGGAACGCTTGGCCAAGAGATTTTTAGAGACGAGCGCAATCCATATTTTTGGTGGAGCCTTGCTTTTGATATGCAGCAGACACACCCTTTATGGTATCAGGGCGAAGTAACGGGCCCTATTGGCCGCCAAACCGTCACTGTTGAGCAAGTGAAAACAGCCCCACCGCGCCCCCAACAGCCCTTGGTATATTTGAAGAAGATCGATCAAAACTATCTCATCCGCAATGAGCAAAGCACACACGAAGAACAAACCGAGTACGAGCTAGCATTGCGCCCCAATCAGTTGGCTTTGGGCGTGATCCATAATCCCAATCAGCGCATTCTCTATGCGTTGCGTAGCGCCATCGAAAGTTGGCGGTTTTATAGCGGCTTCAACATAGACCATTTTAAGATTCGCCAGCCCACTTTCATCGAACAAGCGCCAATTCTTGAAGAAGATGCCCGCAACCTAAGCGCCGTCTTATTCCATTTACAGACCGAACACCCCCAGCAATTTGCACGCTTGCAAACCATTTTGCGCTCGACTGTGCCGGGCTTTCAACAAATTGGCGTAAAGGCGCGTGGTGGCCCCGGTCAAGTGATTGGTACATGGCGCGAGATCGGCACAGAGCGAGAATTAACCCTTGCTGATATTTCGGATGGAACACTACGGTTGTTGTGCTGGGCTGTCATTGCCCTACAACCCAACCCGCCCGCCCTTATCGCCATTGATGAACCCGATCAGGGCTTACATCCGCGCACCCTAGACGCTTTAGCTGACTTGTTTCATATTGCCAGCGCAAACACCCAACTGGTGCTAACCACCCATCATTCTTACTTTTTAACACGCTTTGCCCTTGCAGAAATAATGGTGATGAGAAAGCAAGATGGCCGCGCTGAAGTCATACGGCCTGCTGACTCAGAACTGATCTTAGAGACGCTTGAAGATTTTGGCATGAGCGAACTTGAAAACCTACACCGCAGTGACCAACTGGAGTTTTTTTGATGACCGAAGTGCTGGTCTATGTCGAGGGCCGCTCGGATGTTGAATGTATGCACAGTCTTTTTCATAGCCTTATAGCGCGTAAATCTGAAGAGGGCGTTACCATTCAATTCTATGAAGTAGATGGCGGAGATAGAAAACAACGCCTATTAGAATTTGCTCCGCAAAACGCAGTGAATATCTTGCGAAACAAGCCTTATGCTCAAGTTGTGGTTATCCCCGATCTCTATCCTAAGAACAAAGCATTCCCCCACGAAACTGTTGAAGAACTACGCGACGGCATCTTGCAAAACTTCAAACGAACACTGCACCGAAAAGATTTAGGGCAAGATCAGCGATACCTAGCACGGTTTCATATATTTTGCTTTAAACACGATTTAGAGGCGCTGGTTTTGGCTGCTCAAGTTAGCCTTAAAAACTATTTAGGGCTGGCGGCTTTACCAGTCAGTTGGCATATTCCGGTCGAAGATCAAAACCATGATCGTCCCCCAAAACGTATTGTAGAAAACCTATTTCAGCAGCACCTCAATCGTGCCTATCGCGAGACTATAGATGCTGTTGAAATTTTAGCTCATGCTGATTATCGGCAAATTGCCACTGCCTGCCCACAATGCTTTCAGCCTTTCGTAGATTTTTTAGAAAACCTATCGCCATCTAGGTACTAAATTTCCTCTTAGTTGCAATGTACGCTGGCGCGGAGCCTATTCTAGCGTTAACAAATAGGCGATCAGATCGGCCAGTTGTTGTTCTGATAGCACGTCCTCATAGCTGGGCATCACGTTGCTATAGCCCGTGACAAGGTGGCGGGTGGGCCGCACCAACGAAAAATAGCTATACTCGGCGGCAGATTCATCCGCTACCCGCCGACCCGCCACTGCTGCATAGCCCGCCAAGCCCGGCCCCACACCCCGCGCCTCACTAAGCTGATGACAACTGGCACAAGTGGGCGCGTTATTGATAGATTGCGTGAACAACGCCGCGCCGCGTTCGGCATCGCCACTGGGCAGATCGTCCAGCGCCACTTTGGGTGGCTCAGATTCGCACGCGCCCACCACCAGCACCAACACCACTAGCAATCCAATTCCCACTAGCCGCCTATACAAAGGGTTTTTTTGTAGCACCATCATCTTATCCTTGCGCTGTTTAGCTAATAGCTGGGCCACTATGCCAGCCACACCCAAATATACCCCAATCACGCCCCATAGCAGCCCATATTTCAAGCTAGGGTTTAAGGGCGCGGGTGGTGTGGGCCAATTCTATGAGCAGTTGGCGTATTAAATTGCGCGTGGTGTCATCGGTAAGCTGGCCGTCGGCATCAAAGGGCGGTTCTGGATGCAAAAACACAT
>CAZLPC010000505.1:374-2695 GCA_964561305.1 uncultured Anaerolineae bacterium | reverse complement strand
GTAGTAGTCTAGGTAAAAATCACACGACGCATCGGCCCAATCGCCGAGATGCAAAAAGCTGATGAAGCGAATCTGCTCGTATTCATCGGCCACAGCAAAAATATTTTCTACGAATTGGGCCTGCTGTGCTTCCGAACTTTCATTAGTTGGCCCGCCAACATAGCCCGACGGATAGCCCACTTCTTGCATCACAATTGGCAAATCACCCGCAGCAGCAACCGCTTGGGCCATATCATCAAACACCACATCAGGCGCACGCACCGTGAAATCATCATTCAGCGGATAATAGGTGAAAATAGCTACATCGCTGATCGCCAAAATATCGTCCACATACGGCCACTCGTCAAAAATACCATGCAGGGTAATGGTCGCACCTACCGCTATCTGTGGCTCGATGGTGTGAATGTGGTCGCGGGCCGCTGCTAAAAAGCGCACAAAGCCTTCGGCGTGTTCGGGGTGCTGTCGCAAATAAATATCAACCTCATTACCCACCGACACTGCGAAACCGCCATTTTCTACAATCATCGGAATCAGTCGATCTAATATCGCGAAATATTGAGCTTGTACCTCGACCGAGTCAAAGCTATAACCCTCGGCAAAATCGGAACCATCGTCCGTCACATACTCGGCGGGTATGGCCAGCGTAACGGTGTCAATGGTGCGGATGAGGACAAACGGTTGCACACCCAAAAGCGGCATCACTGGCAAAAATTCTTGCGCAAACGCCAAATCAACCTGTCCTAGTTGCGGTTCTAAAGTTGACCACGTAATGGGCAACGCATAGCCGCGCCCGCCCGCCGTCAGCGTTTGGCCATACAAGTTTTGAAGGTCGCTGGCTGTTGCTTCAGTACTTTCGCCATATTGGATGCCAATATGTTGGCCGTCTTCTAGCAGGGGTAAATCGCTGGCGGCATCTTGGGCCGCGGCAGGAGATAATGTGATTGTCAAAATCATTGCCAAAACCAAAACACCAAGCTTTTTCAACATCATCTGCACTCCTATCGATTTAACACTAATACAGTTATGCAATCAATACGTGCGGCCTCATCCGAAGTTGCAACCAGCAGAGCAGGCCCAAAAAACCCAACACAGTAGCCATCAGTATCGACGAGTATTGGCCCTTTATTTCAGCAGCCACTTTCACCAGTCTCAGTAGATCACATTTTTAGAAAAAAGCATGGGCGAGCACGCAGGCATCGCCCCTACAGAATGGCGTGGCCGTGCGGTTTGTAGGGGCAAGTGCTATGTGAACGCCCAAGAAAAACGCGTTTTCGAAACGCCTCTCAATTGATGCGCCGCGGAATGATTAGTATAGCCTGCCATTGCCCAATCAAGCGGCTATTGATCAGCAACAGCCCAATCTTGAAAACAAGCATCGCATTTCACTCCTTATTTTTGCTGCTCACAGTGTATACCCGCATGATTGTAGTATAGGGCAACCACAGTCCAACTTGACCTTGTAGAGTAGGGCAAGTGCTGAAACTTTTATTTTTAAATTAAAAATACTCATTCATCTTTATCAATTTCATAAAATCTTGATTTTACTTAAAATATTTTTTAGCCTATAATGATAAGGAAGATTAATTTGGCATTAATGTATTGAATATGGAGGTTGCAATGTCAACGCTACGAGTTATTGACAACGACTTCATTACATAATTTTTCCACGAAGATACAAAAATCGTCCATCATGTCTATCATGAGGGCATTGGCGGGGAGTATCTAATGGAAGGATTAAACGTCGGTACAGATTTACTGATTGAACACGATGCAACCAAATGGTTATCGGATAATCGGGCCATTGCGGGCCACACCGACGAAGAATCGCATTGGATTAATACAGAATGGCTGCCGCGTACCATTGCGGCCGGTTGGCGTTTTTGGGCGCTGGTTGTGCCCCACGATGTCGCAGCCCGTATGAACATGGTGCAGTTCGTCAACGAATTCTATGCGCATGGCATTCGGGTACAGGTTTTCACCGATGATGACCACGCCATGAAATGGCTGGCTGCTCAATAAAAGACCGCTTCGGGTGACCACAATATTTACTCGTGGTCACCACCTTCACTTTTAAAAACTCAAGATAATCTCACACATCCACCCTGCCCCATCCGTTTGACTTTCTAAACTTTGTCGGCTCTGCGGAACCCCACCCACACCCCAGCGTGTCTATGATTGTAATGGACACAATTTTCAGCAACAAAGGAGCATCTCTCATGTTTATGCAATTGCTCAAGAAGCATATCCTTATTCTTATCGCTCTGATCATGGCCGCTGTGCCAGTGCTGGCCAAGCCGGCCCTGCCCGCCAGCGCCACGCCC
>CAZLPC010000505.1:0-364 GCA_964561305.1 uncultured Anaerolineae bacterium | reverse complement strand
CTATAGCGCGTGCTTCCAAGCGCCCCGCCTGTCTAGCAACACCTTGGGGCGGGTTAGTCCTTTTCCGGCCATCCCCAATCGGCTACGGGCCCAACCCGGCACAGGCGCTAGCATCATTGGGCGCATTCCAGCCGGCGCAGTATTCACAGTCAGCAATGCCGCGCCCCAATGTGTCAATGGCATGTTTTGGTGGCTGGTCAATTATAATGGCGTGTTGGGCTGGACGGCCGAAGGCAACGGCGGCAGCGCCTATTACCTAGAGCCATTGGGGCCCGTACATGTGCCGCCCGTATGTGGGCCTGCGCCGCGCTTATGGGCAGGTGGGGTTGGCATTGTTACGCCGGGCCTCGCCAATGCCCTTCGT
>CAZLPC010000504.1:0-2695 GCA_964561305.1 uncultured Anaerolineae bacterium | reverse complement strand
AGCCTAAGAAGGCTTGGGCCGCAAACTGCCAATAGCCGAGCTGTACCAAAGGGCGCTGACGGCGCACATTGCGCGTATAATATTTGCCACGCCCTTCTATCAGCCCCACCGAAAGCATAATCAGTATTGTAAACAACACCAACACCAACGACAAAAGCGCGGCATTGCTGCGGTTAAACCCTAGCTGAAAATAGATGGCCCGACTAAATACGTCATATTGCATCATCGAGACTGCGCCAAACTCGCCCAATGTATAGAGCGCCAGCAACAACACGCCCGCTCCAATAAAAGGCCGCAACTGTGCTAATGTAACGCGCCAAAACGTCGTCAGCGGAGACTTGCCCAGTGTGCGCGAAGCCTCCTCAAGGGCCGGATCAATGCCGCGCAAGCCCGCACGCACACTCAGATAGACATAGGGATAGCTAAATAGCGTAATTGCGAGCCAAGACCCCCAAAAACCATAAATGGAAGGCAGCCTCTGAACGCCAAATGCTGTCTCTAGCCATGTTTGCAAAAACCCACGCGACCCAATTGCACCAATCAATGCAAAAGCACCTACATACGTTGGGATCACCAATGGTAGCGTCAGCAAAACCGTCCACAGCTTGCGCCCAACCAAATTGGTACGCTCGGTTAGCCATGCCGCCGGAATGCTGATGACGCACGCCGCTACTGAAACTGTAGCCACCAGTGTAAAGCTGCGCCGTATAATTGCCAGTGTGCCGCGCCGACTTAAGTAAGCAACAGCACGATCCACATCAACAGCACTGGCCCGCAACACCAGATGATATAGCGGCGACAACAAAGCCAATGCAAGCGGGATACAAATCAATAATAGGATTATTTCAGCACGGAGAAAACGTATATTTCGAATCACAATTATTCACTCATACAAAAATAAAGGCATCTTTGCAGATGCCCTTGTAATCAAAATCGTGTGGAAAATTATTGACCCAAGATTTCATCTAAGAGTTCTAAGGTCGCTTCCAAATCTGCCAAATCGCTTAGATCAATTTCTGGTGTTTCTAATTCGTCCAGTGGGAACAAACGCTCATCGGCGGCTAATCCGAACAAAAGCGGATACTCGAATGTCTCTTCGATAAAGTAGAGTTGCGATGGGCGCGACAGCAAATAAGCCACAAATTGTTGGGCCAATGGTTTCGCATCTGAGCCATCCAAAATTGCCACACCCGCAATATTCACCAAATTACCCAAGTCTTCGGCTGGGAAATAGTAATTGGCGGCTGGTGTATTTGGATCTTCAGCCAAAAAGCGGAACAAATAATAGTGGTTGACGAGCGCAACCTCTACCTCACCTGCAATAACACCCGCAACTGCACCTGTGTTATTAGAATATTGCAACGCATTGTTGGCGACAAGCCCTTCAACAAATTCGCTCATCACATCATCGCCAGCCAATACACGAATAGCTGTAAGATGCGAGTGTAGCGAGCCGTTGGTTGGGGCCCAGCCCACACGCCCGGCCCATTCGGGTTGGGTGAAGTCAAGGATAGAATCGGGAAGGTCTTCTTCAGAGAGTGCATCGGTGTTATAGGTAATGACACGCGCACGCCCGCTAATGCCCACCCACTCAGCATCTGGTGAACGGAAACGCGGATCAACACTGTCTATTAAATAGCTTGGCAATGTATCCAACAGGCCTTCTTCTGAAAGCAAGCCCAGTGCCCCCGCATCTTGGGCGAAGAAGATATCGGCTGGTGAATTATCGCCTTCTTCTAAAATTTGCAATGCCAGTGTTGTGGTGTCGCCATAGATCACTTCTACCTGAATGCCAGTATCTTGCTCAAAGCGTTCGATCAGTGGCCCAACCAAATCTTCATTGCGGCCAGAATAGATGGTTAGGGTCGTGTCTTGTGCTTCGGCAGCTGTTAACAAATGCTCGGTATTTTTGGTAGGCAACGGCAAAATGATGGCTAATGCCGCCGCAATAATCAATACTATCGAAATACTAGATTTGATGTGCTTCAAGGTGTTTGGCTCCTTATGTCTTTCGGTAAACGCTCTTAGGCGCGAATTTTATAATGTGGTTGTTGGAACAGAAAACATCCGGATATTATTCTGACCCTATTGTTGTCTCAATCCCTGCTTGTGGTCAATGGCATGGGTTAACTGGCAGTTTTACACTGTTCAAGCCAAGATTTACCTATGTTAAATTTTCATGTTGATAATTGTTCAAGACTTGGCCCACACTTATAGTTTTAACCCTATCGGGTACGCATTCGTTGCACGACAAAATAAAACAAATGACATTTAGGCATTATTTTTGTGACGAAAAGCCTGCTCCATCTTGCTCAATGCCAGAAACATCATTACTTTTGAGAACAATCATTCTCATAAGTAAATATATTGAAAAAAATTGGCGCTAGCACGCGCCCATTTCACATAACCGAAACTCTTGGCTTTGTACAACGTCGCCATTCTCTAGCAACTCGACAGTCCATGTGCCAACGGTATAAGCAATATCAGAAGAATCAATCCAAAAGTAGATACATGTTTCGCTATAGGGCATATCGGCTTCCCACGATGTTGACTCATAGCGCGACATTTCATTGGCTACGTTATACCACCGTGTCCGAAAAGCTGTGCCAGTTTGAACATTTTGGGCCGTGGTCGAAAAATAAATGGCTGTCGGATCGGCTTGTCCTACAATCTCAAATTGCGTGCGCGACCCAGT
>CAZLPC010000503.1:0-2699 GCA_964561305.1 uncultured Anaerolineae bacterium | reverse complement strand
GGTCAACTCGACCCCAATTTCGCCCATGCCAATAATGGCTACTGGTTGTCCGTAAATACCGAGAATACCGCCCATGTTGGCCCAATTATAGCTAAACGTATTTTCATCGGTGCGACGCAGGTTTTGTGTAGGTGTAGAACTTTGAGCGATGACTTGGGCCGCATTCAGCTTTTTTAGCAAAGACAGAATCATCATCAGACAATGCTCGGCCACCATAATTGTACCCATATCGGGCTGTTGTACCAGTCGCACGCCGGCTGCTTTCATGGCGTGCAGATCAATATCATCAATCAATGAACCAATCCGCACTACCAGTCGCAAGCTAGGTGCAATCTGCAAAAAGGCATCATCAATGCGGCCCCGCCGTTCAGAAACCAGCACCTCTGCCCGCATTAAATGGCGCTGCAAGTCGTCTTGGCTGGGGTTACGCAATATCGTGATATTTAATGTTTCAGGTGCTGCCTCTAGCGCACGCCGTTGATGATACTCGCTGCGCTCAGTCAGCCATAAAACATTGTGTCCAGACATTTAACCTGTCACCAATTGCGGTTTGTGGGCACATGCCGCCACAAACGCGCTAAATAAGTGGCGCATTTGAGGCATCAGGCCCACAATCGCCTCTGGATGCCACTGCACTCCCATAAAAAAACGAGCATGAGGCGCTTCAATGCCTTCCACAATGCCATCATCAGCATAAGAACTGACCACCAACTCTGACGATAAGCGATTGACAGCTTGATGGTGCATACTGTTTACCTGAATGAAAGGGGTATCGTGGCCCAGTGCTTGGCTTAAGCGTGAAGCAGGTTCGATATAAACTGGGTGCATCAAGCGATCTCGTTCGAAGGTAGCATTTGCATCATGGTTAACAAAGGCGTTTTGGCCTTGCATCAACCTTACATCGTGATGCAAAGAGCCGCCCAATGCCACATTCATCATCTGATGTCCGCGACAAATTCCTAATAATGGCATATCATCCTGATAGGCCCAGCGTACCAAATGAACCTCGACACTATCCCGTAAGGTCGAAATGCCGCGTTCGGTGGGGGTCGGTGCTTCGCCATAGTTTTCGGGATGAATATCGCCGCCACCCGGTATCAAAATGCCATCTAAGCGACTGTATAGTGTGCGTAAAATGGTTAAGTCAGATGCTACTTCAAGCGTGCTAAGGGGCATTAAAACCGGAATACCGCCCGCTTGAACAATCGCTTCAGCATATTCAGGAGACAAACTATCCCGCAGACGACCATCGTCGCCAGCAGCACGAACAGCAGTAAGGCCAATGAGTGGTGGGGTCATAAGGTATCCCAACAATTGATACATCCAGATATTAAACAAAATTAAACGTTAGTGTCTATAATGCGTCAAGGAGGTTTTTGTGGCGGTTTGTACAAAGCATTTTATTAGAGGTATGATAAAGGCGCTGCCAGTGTTCGCAACGCCTTTTAGAAACAGCTAGTCAATAAAATTGTCACATTGGACAGGTGCTTGGGCTAGTTCGACGGCGCTATCCTCTATGCCACGCGGCAATAGATAGAGTGTCACTGTGCCTTCAAAAACGCTAGTGCTGACAAATTCTGGGTCGTAGCTGACCAGTAAATCGCGGAAAAGCAAATAGGTTTCGGGCGTAACATTGATCGTAATCCGATAACCATAAAGCACCGTATCATCAGCCGAATACCACAAATCAACTTTAAAATCATCAAGTGGGATCACGTCGCCGTTTTCTTCCACTCCCAATAATTGATAATGATTGCCGCCCAATCCCAGCAACCCGCCATCATTTAGGTTGGCAAATACGGCATTTGGCGGCAACTGATCTAACACATTCAAATCAGATATTTCTGCCAAACCGCCAAAACTCTCTTGCAGCTCAGTCGCGGTAACATCTGCATCTAATGAAAAACATAAATCATCAACACCACTATAAAAATAGCTTTGCCCCTCATCAATGCCTATAGAAATAGGCAAGAGGTCTCGCAAAAATGCCAGATCATTCTCCCCTAATACCACATCTAACAATTGCCCGGTTGCATCAAGGCTAATGCTCAAATTACCCATGCCTGTGTCTTCAGCATAGTTTAGGGTCACAAAAGACTCATAGACTTGATTGTCACGATTGCCATTGATAGCTATAGCCAATTCATAGCTAAAGGCTGCTATATCCAGTTGGTTATAGTCTAAAGAAGCGATCTCTGGTAGCGTAGTTGTAGTATTGGTGGCGCTGGTTGTTGTGCCTGCCGAGCTTTGAGCATCGCTGCCTGTTGGATCAACAGTGGGGATTGGTGTTGGCAAGGGCGGACCATCCACAGCCGGCACATTTGCTAAGTTGCCCGACACCTGAATCACCTGCCCCGACACCCAACCAAAGCCATCTGGTGCAGCCGCAAAAACCACCCTAAACCACAATCCATCCCGCGAGACCCCAACAATTGTTAAAGGATCATTAGCAGATACGACACCTAAAACCTCAAAGGCTTCGTTGGGGCCGGCCCGCACCACAACAAATTGACCCGCCGCCACCGCTTGGGGAGTGCTAGGGGTTGGCAGCACCGTAGATGTAGAGCCGATAGTCGGTGTGGGGCTAAGGGTCGGCAAGACTTCGACATCAGTGGGGCCAGCAGTCAGTTGCAAAGCATTGGCCCGCACATAGCCCGTCAAATCATCAGTTTCAATTTGTAGCCATTGGCCGTCTAGGG
>CAZLPC010000502.1:0-2700 GCA_964561305.1 uncultured Anaerolineae bacterium | reverse complement strand
TATCATCACAGGCTACTTGTTTAATTTGATACTCTAAGAGACACCTCTTGACAGTAGCACGTTTTCATTCGCAGAATGACAGCAGTGTCTTTAAAGCAAAAGGCTGTCTCGCTAATGAAAAATGTATTGATCGGATTCCTCGTGCTGGGGCTAGGCATTATCGGTTTGGCAAATGCCCAATCAAACTCACCCGCGCCCATCATTTCAGCCGAAAATGTAGCATCTCTACAATCGGCAACCACGTTTGATTTCACGGATTTACCAGCCGATGTGTTGCCATCGTCGGGCTTGTTTGCTGTTAATGCCGATGGCACAAAATTAGTGACATTTGGGCGCTATAGTGACACACCACCACTTAGTTTAGTGGTGATGTGGGGCTATGACGATATGCCCCGCATTAATCGCATTGATGACGGCAGTATCTCGCGGGTGTTGTCGGATGATGGGCGTTGCCTATATTTGGGTTATCGAGAATATTTTGCCGTATGGGAGTTGCAACCCGAAGCTGATATGGCGCGGCTGGTGCATCGTAGTCGGTCTTTTGTGGGCGATGCAGTTAATAATATTTGGGTAAATCATGATGCCGGCCAAATCCTCAATCCGTGTTCGACGCTGGTCTATGCCGAATTTATCGCCGCCGATGGTTCGATGTTTGTGGTGGACTATAACGGAGAATTGATCCAAGAGCGCCTCTTTCCGCGCGAAAATGATGACGAAATTTTTGCCCGCGTGGGGCGCATTGATCCCCCCATTGCTCTAACGGTGACCGCGCTAGGCGAGATTTATCGGTGGGATATGTTTAGCAATCAGGTAGTGGCAACTGTCCAAACCGAAGATATTGCAACGTATGGCGCGATGAATCGGGGTGGCACACACTATGTCTGGCTGGCACAAAACTATACCGGACTCTATGTGGTGGAATGGGACACAGCCACCAATCGTTTATTGGCTCCTTTAGGTGGCGATTACATCTCGCATTTAGATGTTGGCCTAGATGGCACGGTCGTTATTGGCACAGACCCACAAGATAGCGAAGGGACAGTTAGTGCATGGCTAGTAGAAACGGGGGAACGGTTCGATCTAGGCCCTTATCGGCAGTGTGATCGGATTCAGCCCGATCAAGTAGAGCTTTCACGCGATGGTACAGCGCTCATTATTGGCTGTGATCGTGGGCTTGATATTTGGCGCGTGGTGCAATAGCTAGTCTTCTACACCGCCCACGATAATGTCGGGCGGTGACGGCAACAGCTTGGGCAAGTCGTCTAAAATTGCATACAAACTTTGCAATTGCAAGGTGGCGCTGTGCTTCCACTTAGAGGTCGGTGCGGCCTCAATAAAGCCAACCAATAAAAAGGCCGCGTCGTGATATTGCCCAAGCTGAATAAGAGCCATCCCCTCGTAAAACAGCGCATCGTGATAGCTAGGATCACTTTGGCGCAAGTCTTGAAAATCGGTGATGGCCCCATGAATATCGTTTAGCTCGCGCCAGCGCAGCAAACCACGCGCTCGCTTGGCGCGGATATAATTGGGCATCAGAATCAAGACTGCCGAATAATGGCGTTCGGCAGCTTGATAATGGCGACGGTTGCGCGTGCGGGCCCCCGTATATTGCCGAAAGATGCCCACACCAAAAGTGATGTGGGCGAGCACAGCGGTGAGAAACCGACTCATGCGCGTGGCTCAATCAGCGTTTGGCCATTGAGATAGGGCTGTAGCACTGTTGGAATACGGATTGTTCCATCAGCGTTTTGATAATGCTCTAAAATGGCGATAAGTGTGCGCGGGATGCCCAATGCCGACCCATTCAGCATGTGGACAAACTCGTTCTTGTCTCCGTTACGATACTTGATGCTAGCCCGCCGCGCCTGAAAAGACTCGGTGTTGCTGCAAGAAGACACCTCTAGCCATTCTTGAGCACCGGGAGCCCACATCTCGATGTCATATTTTTTCGTGGCTGTAAAGCCCAAGTCACCTGTTACAATCTCTAGGCGACGATGGGGAATATCAAGTTGGGTGCATAAACCCGCCGCAATATCGGTCATTTCTTCTAGCATGGCATAGCTGTCGTCTGGGCGTGTGATCACAAACATTTCAACTTTTTCAAACTGATGAAGCCGCTTAATGCCACGCACATCACGCCCAGCGCTCATTTTTTCGCGGCGGAAGCAAGGCGTATGGGCGACAAATTTTAGAGGCAAACGCTCGGCAGGCAAGGCTTCACCCGCAAACATGTTGGCCAGTGCCACTTCTGCTGTTGGCAGCATATATGTTTCAGCTTCTTCTACCCGATAGCTGGTGTCTATGAACTTTGGAAACTGGCCAGAGCCATACATGGCTTCGGGCTTAACCATCATCGGCACATACATCTCTTGAAAGCCATGCACATGCACCAATTGATCGAGTAAAAAGTTGATGACGGCACGTTGTAGCTGTGCGCCCATGCCCGCCAAAATATAAAAGCGTGTGCCGCCCAATTTCACGCCGCGCTCTAGGTCAATAATGCCGAGTGCTGGCCCCAAGTCCCAGTGTGCTTGCGGCTCAAAGTCAAATTGGGGCAATGTACCTTGCACTGGGTGCGGAATATTGGCTTCATCAGAATCGGCAACGGGCACGCTTTCGTGGGGCAAATTAGGAATCCAGAGCAGATGATTTTCGCGCTCGGCTTCAACCGTTTGCAAAACGGCTTCAATTTCACTAATG
>CAZLPC010000501.1:0-2703 GCA_964561305.1 uncultured Anaerolineae bacterium | reverse complement strand
GTGGTGATACATCGGGTGGGGGCCAAGCTACTACGCCCAGTGGCACACCCGGCGTAGACTCGCCGACAGGTGTAACGGCCACCGTGAACACCAGCGTTCTCAATGTTCGCAATGCGCCCAGCACTGCCGGGCAACGCCTAACCCAAATTCGTCGCAACGAAATTTACGCAGTGTTGGGCAAAGACGGCACAGGCACATGGGCCTTTTTACAAGTGGGTGGCCAACAGGGTTGGTCAGCGGCGCGTTTCCTTACCTTTAACGGCGACTTTAACACTGTCCCAGTTACTGATGGCTCAGATCAAGTTGCACCACCCAGTGGTAACATTGTTGGGCAAGGCCGCCCCGTGGGCAACATGCGCGTGCGCGAGTGCCCCGCTTTTAACTGCACCAATCTCGGTTTTGTACCGTGGGGCAGAACCGTCGGCATTTTTGGCCAAAGCGCTGATGGCCGCTGGATTAAGATTCAATATACTGCTCCTAATGGCTCAGTATTGGTGGGTTGGTCTTCTAAGATTTGGTATCGCACGCTTAATAGCCTAGAAGAACCCTTGCCCGCTTTCCCTGTCACCAACTAGCACCACAATAGCTTAATCACAGTAAAAAGCGACTCGATCTGTTGAGATTGAGTCGCTTTTTTGTCGCGTGTATTAAAAACCAGCCGCTAATCCCACTTGCGGTTGTCAACAATAATACGTTCGCCTTCAATGGCATCTACAAATGTGATGTCATTGATAGAAAGCCGCGCCAATTGTTGCAGTGTACCCTTTAAGGCTTCAAGGTTCACATCACCGGTTTTGACCACATGTAGCTCTACCACGTCGCGCACACCATCGCGGGTGATGATAGCTTGCATCTTTTGGATGGTGTCGAAGTTACTCATGGCTGCCCGCAATTGGTTAGGGTGCAAGAACATACCGCGCACTTTAATCGCGTCGCCACTACGTCCTACCAAACCATATAAGCGCCCTGTACCCGGAATCGTCACTGCCATGTCGCCCGTACCAAAGCGCAGCAAGGGGTATACCCGATCAAACTTCGTTACCACTACTTCGCCGGGCGTACCTTCTTCGACCAGTTCGCCCGTGTTGGGGTCTACCAATTCAACGATTTGATTAGCCGGAATGGTGAAATCTTGCTGCCCAAAGACCTGATAGGCAATCACGCCTAAGTCCGCAGTGGCGTATGCTTGGGCAGTTTCCATTCCATAGTCTTTCTCAAATTTTTCTCGCAGTGATACTGGGTAAGGCTCGGCGCTAAAGAAGGCTTTCTTTAAGGACAGTGCTTCTTTAGGAATGCCCATCTCGGCAACTTTATCTAAGATAATAGATAAAAAACTGGGCGTGCCAACATAACCCGTTACTTGTAAATCTAGCAACACCTTCACATGAATTTCGGTATTGCCGGGCCCCAACGGAACCACCGTTGCACCCGCGGCAATCATTGCTTCGTCGAAAAGCAAACCCGCTGGTACAAGATGATACAAAAAGGCATTGATAACAATATCACCTATGCCAAAGCCGGCTGCCTTCAGTGTCACGGCGGCATCATCGGCAACTGCGCTCGAACGGCTGCTGTGGGGATCATAAATGGGCCCCGGCGACAGATAAATGCGATCTAGCTGTGAGGGTGGCACACCCAGCCAACCACCAAACGGCGGATTGGCCTGTTGCATGGCTGAAAAATCGTCTTTGCTGGTAATGGGGAGCTTCACTAAATCAGCAACGGTTTGAATATCGGCTGGTTTAAGGCCCTGATTATCAAAAATAGCTTTGACAGCAGGAGCGTTTTCATAAGCATAGGCAAGATGTTCGCGCAAACGATGGTTCAAATCGGTCATGGATCACTCCTTGGGTTTAGCTGGGGCGAAAAACTGCGTTTTTTAGACAGTTTGGCGGGGGTGGCTGCATCAATACTTAGAGTTCTGCTAGCCTTTCCCCCTTGCAAGTATAACGCAGATAATAGCGCCAAAAAGCTAATTGCCGCACCAATGAGAAATAGCTCATTGATTTGGTCAAAGGTCGCGTTTAAATAGGCAGCTTGCCGTGTATCTATATCGCTAAATGTACCTAACTGAGAGATGCGCTGCTCAACACGATACAAGGCATAGGCAGTCATGCCGGGAATAGCCAGCGTCATGCCGATAAGACGCAAAATAAGCACCAAAGCCGCCGATACACCGCGCTCATCATCATCTACTTCATTGATAAGCGCTGTTGAGACAGGTGAAATGGTTAGTCCCAGCCCTATTCCCACCACCGCCATCTGAAGGGCCATAATCCATTCAGGAATGTCTACATTCCATGTTAGGCTACACAACAAAAATCCAATAGTTGCCAGCGCCATCCCCCCAACAGTGGTTTTGCGATAGCCATAGCGATCACTTAGCCACCCGCCGGGCACAGCCGCCAACGCCATTGGAATTGTAAGGCCCGACAACACCACACCCGCCAACAAGGCCGCCGTTTGGATAGAACTTGATGAGCCGCCCTCGGCCCGCAGATTAATCACTAAGGGCACGCTTACCAAGCCCAACGCCAATACGAAGCCGACGCAAAAATTGGTGAAGCCCGATGCGCTATAGTTGCGCCGCAAAAATAGGCGCAGGTCTATAAGTGGATATTTATAGGTGCGTTCCCACACAACAAAGCCAATTAGCATCACCAATGCAAAACCCAATAAAGGAAACATATAGCCAGCGGGCCC
>CAZLPC010000500.1:0-2711 GCA_964561305.1 uncultured Anaerolineae bacterium | reverse complement strand
CCGAGGCCAATAGCATCGGCGGCCCCAACATTGAAGCCCTGCAAGATGCCGGCCTGCCGATTCTGCCGTTTACGATGGGCGGCCACAACAAAGCGCCCCTCATTGAAAGTTTGGCGCTGGCCTTTGAGCAAAACGAGATCACCATTCCGGACGATGCGGTGCTAGTGGGCGAATTGGAAGCCTACGAGCGCAGCATCAACCGCTACACCGGGCGCAGCACCTATTCCGCGCCGTTGGGGATGCACGACGACACCGTGATCGCGCTGGCGCTGGCGTGGCATGGGCTGCAACACGAGCGCCGCCACCAACTGAGCGTGGCCCAAAATCCATTTTATTAAGCCGTCAGCTACCAGTTCTCTCGCGGGCGGATACACGATCAGCACCCTACGTTGATGGACTGACGCGGTTCTTGTTTTTGCTGGTGGCTGGAAGCTATCGGCTAGGGCATGGCGTGGCGGTGGGCGAGGATGATCTTGTCGGCAGGAATACCTTTACTAGCCAAAAAATCGGCGACGGGCTTGTCGGCGTTGTCGTGTTCAATGATGTAGCGGTCGTCCTCAATGCGGATGAAGCAGATCAGGCGTGGGTTGCGCGGATGGGGCGGTCGGTTCACGGCGGCGATGGCGTAGGTATGATGTTCATCATCGTAAATCTCATAGAGATTGGATGTACCGGATGGGCCGGCGTAATAGGTCAACACACTCTTGAGGGTTTCTACCATGTTTTCCATCCGACAATCTCCTCTTTATCTATGTCAACGACAACCAGATTTACCTCATAGAGTTGAAACAAGGACAGAACAAACTCATCCAACATTATATCATCATGATCCGATAGTGCGACACCTAAGAAAATAGGGAATTGGTGCCCAAGCGATTGTAGGACATGTCGATATATCAAGTATTGGCCAAATGCCTTTGATAATGTTGCGACCGTAAAGCTATCATCATAGAAGCCCTTTACCTCTATGACGACGGTTTCATTGTTGCGTCGCGCCAATATATCTGGATAGAAATCACGGCCTTGCAATATGAGGTGATACATCTTGTCATGGACGAGCCAACCCTCTTTTTTCAAGGCTCGTACAAAGTTGTGATGATAACGATCATACGCGGACATATTATGCAATACTCCCAACCATTATGAGAAACAGCCTGAATGTAACAGTACCAGCGTTGACTGGCAAATATTCGTAGCCCTTTCCTACAAGCGCGGATTAAGCTTTTGGCTTTTGGCTGGAAGCTCGCTGCTCTACGCTCAACATGACGTGGCTACAAAAGCGCGATTACCGCATTGGCCACGGCTTTTCCACTTATAACTTACAACTCGAAACTTATAACTCAAAACTTACAACTCAAAATGAGTGTTATAATCAAATAAAATTGCCCAATAAGAGGAAATGTCCTGATGCGTACTATTGTGATTCACCGCAGCGAACCCGATGAAGTTGTGCCTTATTGGGTTGAATGTCCGAGTTTGGGTATTGCCAGTATGGGAGAGACCATTGACGAGGCAATCCGTATGATTCGTGAAGCCATTGATTTGCACATAGAAGACCTCATCGCCAATGGCGAACCTATTCCCCCGGCGGATCGTGAAGAATTTCCTGCGATGCAAGCACTGGTCTTAGATGTTTGATGCAGTTACCCAGCATTAATCCTGATGAATGTATAAAAGTCCTTGAACAGGCTGGTTTTTTTGTGTCGCGCCAAAAAGGAAGTCATGTCCAAATGCGGCGCAATCAACCCCAACCCGCCCGAACCGTTCCAGCACCCATCAGTAAAAAGCCTCTACCGCGTGGTACACTCCGCGCCATTATTCGTCAGGCTGGCATGACCGTTGAAGAATTTGTTGCGCTCTTGGATCGCTAAAATGTTGCCCGTCCCGCCATAATAGGTTTTGTAAAAATAACCCGCCGATGGTCTGCACCCGCCCCACCCTAAAGAACGTGGCTACAAGCGCGGATTGAGCTTCGGGCTTCGAGCTAAAAAAGTTTTGAGTTGTGAGTCTCTGTCATGCTAACAAGCTCTCCTCATAATATTTCATGATAGGTTTTTCATGCGGAGGCGGGAATTGATAGCATTCAATGGTGGGGGCGGCGGCGGTGTAAAGGCACAAGCCCACCCCAGTTGCGTTGGGCGGGCCTGCGGTTGACTATGTGGTTGTGTGCAGTGCTTTATCAGCACCTATGCCTAAGGTGCTCCTGAGGGATCAGCCCCATAATCTTTGACTGGGCCGCTGACAAAGCCTCTGTCGGCCAGTGTTTCTAAGAATAGCTGCACTTGTTCTTGTTGTTGTTGCTGTTGCTGTTGGCTTTGCAACTGGGCCGTAAAGTCGGGCGAAAAGCCTATATCGGAGCCCGGCTTTGCGCCTTGAGCGGGCACTGGCAAGGGCGGAATTAGCGCTTCTTTGCCACCGCCGCCACTTGTGCTGGGCGAGCCACTGGTGGCGTTGGGTTCACTACCCGTGCTGTTTGATCCACTCGTGGCACTCGGTGCACCACTCGAGGAAGGCACTTGAAATAAACTGTCCACAAACCCGCTTATCGAAACGCCGATATAACCCATCTTATTTGGCGCAATCTTGTTTCCAACGTTGGTATTCGTATTCGGTAGGTTCACCACAGGGGGCGGCCCACTAGCTGGCGGAGCATCATCAGGTGGCGGGGGTGGCGGTGGCCCATCAGCCGGGGGCGGATCATCAGGTGGTGG
>CAZLPC010000499.1:0-2718 GCA_964561305.1 uncultured Anaerolineae bacterium | reverse complement strand
CGTCATCGGTATTGAGCCAGCCGTGGCCGACGACGCGACGCGCTCTTTCCGCACTGGCATTTTGCACACCGTTCATAACCCCCCCACCATTGCCGATGGCACACGCACGCCGTCGTTGGGGGCCTTGACCTTTCCGCTGATTCGGCAACATGTAGACGAGATGCAAACCGTGACCGAAGCGGCAATTGTGGCGGCGGTGCGCTATGCCTTTTTTACGCTGAAATTGGTCGTCGAGCCGTCGGGGGCGCTGGGCTTGGCGGCGCTCTTAAGCGGAGTTGTGGAGGCGCGGGGCAAAGTGGGGGTGTTGTTGTGTGGCGGCAACATAGACGGCCCCACCATGGCCACTATTTTGCAAGAAAACTGAAATGGGTGGGTGACAACAGACGCTTCAATATTAAAATTGGAAAGTCTTGCCCCGATTGATTATAATGGCAGGTGTTGATGAAAAGGGGCTTACTTTTATGAACAACTTTGAAGGGCAACAACTCGGCAATTTTGTGTTGCATCGCCGCCTTGGTGAAGGTGGCATGGGTGCGGTCTATAGCGCCACCGATGTGCAGCTTCAGCGCCCGGTTGCGGTGAAGGTAATGCACCCGCATATTGCCGAGAATGAAGTGTTTCGGCAACGCTTTTTGCAAGAAGCGCGGTCGGCAGCAACATTGGATCATCCGCATATCATCCGCATTTATACCTTTGATATTTCGGCCACGGGCACACACTATCTGGCGATGGAATTTTTGCAACTGGGTAGTGTAAGAAACCATGTTGAGGCGCTGCGAGAGCAAGGCCGCAGCATTGATGGGGCCGAGGCGTTATTGTTTATCCAGCATGTGGCGGCGGCGCTCGATTATGCCCACCAGTTGGGCGTGGTTCACCGCGACATTAAGCCCGATAATGTGCTGCTGAAGGAAACGACGGCGCTGGGGCTGGGGGCCTCTCAGTATACGGCCGTATTAACCGACTTTGGCTTGGCGAAGCTGATGAGCGGCGAAAACTTGGTCAAAACACAACTAAATAACCCCATGGGCACGTTGCCCTATATGTCGCCCGAGCAGTTTACGGGCGGCATGGATGCACGCTCGGATTTATACTCGTTGGGGGTGATGATGTATGAGTTGTTAGTGGGGCAGTTGCCGTTTTTGCCGCGCACCCCCCATGAAGCTATTCAGATGCACGTTTATCAAGCGCCGCCCCCGCCGCGTGCCATCCGCCCCGATCTGTCGCCCCAGCTAGAGTTAGTTTTATATACCATTTTGGCCAAACAACCCGACCAACGCTTTCAATCGGGCGCAGATGTGATTCAAGCCATCAATCAGGCGGTAGGCGGCATCAATGTCAACCGTGGTGGTGGTGCAGGCATTTCGACGAATTTGGGAGGCTATAATACGCCGGGCAGTGGTTTTGGTGCGCCCGACAATGCGCCTATGCCCGCTATCCCAGCCGGCCAACCTCACGTTATGATCGAGCGCGAGGGCTATGCGGCGCGGGCTGTACCCCTTACCAAGTCTTTAATGACCATTGGACGTGATCCAGCGCGAGACATTCCGTTGGCCGGTGATAAGGTGTCACGAATGCACGCACAGATCGAGCGCGAAACCGACGGCACATTCACCGTCACCGACTTAAGCACCAACGGCACATTTATGAACGGGCAAAAGCTGACCCCCAACAAACCGACGCAAGTGATCGGCCCCCTTACGATGGGGCCCTATCGCCTAACGGTGATGGTGCGTTAGGGACGCGATAGGGAATCGTTTTTGCAGGACATGGGCCTAACGGGCTTCTATTAATTCTGGCGCTGTTGTGATAATAGATTGAACCCAGCGCTCGTGTTGGTGATAGATCAAGTGATGTAACGTGTGTTACCTATGAAGCCGAGTGCCGCGCTGCTGCACACTCGGCTTCACATTTCTTTGGCGTGCTTTTTACGAGCAGATTGCCCGCCGTTAGCCAAAATCTTGGCGGTTGGCCTCGCGCAGAAGCGCCCGCAAATCGGCTATTTCAGGGGGTTGATCGTCGTCCTCTTCTTTAAACAGTGCCCAATGAATGCGGCGGCTTTCGTTAAGGGCATCTAAGCGCCGCCAATCATCCTCAAATTTCTTAAAGCCTTTCTTTTTCCAGCCGTTTACCCATTTCGTGATGCCATCTACCAAATAAGCGTTGTTGGTCATCATCAACACGGGTTGATCGGGCGGAATTTGCTCTAGCACTTCAATGGCCGCCAACAATAGGCCGCGGTTGGTGGTCATGCCTTCAAAGCTGTTGCTGATGTGTTGGGTGCTTTGGGAATCGCCAACCGCGGCCGCATACCTAAACTCACCGTGTTGGTTACTGGCCAACAACACCACGCGCAAAAAGTTGGCAGTGTCAGCACTGGTGCGGTTGGGGATAGCGGCGCTGGCCAGTTGGTCCGCACGTTCGTTCCATTCATTGCCGGCGTGGCCTTTTACCCAATGCCATGTAATGGCGTGTGGTTCTACTACTTCAAGCAGTTGCTCCCACAGGTCGGCGTTGGCGGGACGTTTGGGGCTGTCGGGCTCAAAGTGCCCTTTGGCGATCCAATTTTTGATCCATTGCGTGATGCCTTTTTGCACATATTCGCTGTCGGTATAAAAGTCTATGACACACGGGCGCGTGAGGGCTTTTAGGGCTTCGATGGCGGCGGTTAGCTCCATGCGGTTGTTGGTGGGGTGAATCAGGATTGCGCCCCAACCGCCC
>CAZLPC010000498.1:1086-2719 GCA_964561305.1 uncultured Anaerolineae bacterium | reverse complement strand
ATCGGCGGCGGGCTTTCGGCGGGTGCGTGGGGCGATTGCTGTAGCTCGATAATCCGGCGCATCCGCGCATCTAAAACGGGGGGAGCAGTTTGAGGTTTCGGCGCTTCTACAAGCTCTGGAGCCAGCGCCGCCACCGATTCAGCATTTGCTTGGGTCAGGCGTTGGCGGCCCCCCTGTTGTAAGTGTCGCAGCCAAATCTCTGTCATGGGATGGTTAATGCCCTGCAATATGGCCGTTGCGCCATCGAGGTTATCTTGCTCGATTAGGTGCTGGGCTTGGGCAATGCGCGGATCATCGGCGTGCAGGGCAAGGCTTTCTTGCAGCAACAACCGATTGCGCCCCCCGCCCTTCAAATGATCCAGCCAAATCTCAGTCATCGGGTGCGCCACCGAAGCCAGAATCTCGGCGGCGGCTTCGGGCTGGTCTTGGGCAATCAGCTGCTGAACATGTTGCAATCGTGGGTCAGTCATGGTGGTTTATTGGCCATAGAATGCTTGGCAATTGGATGAATAAGTTGACGCAAAATTTACACTCTTTTTATCACTTTAAAGTGTAGCTGCAATGGGGTATGGGGTCAACCTACTTGGGGTGTATTTCAAATTTGGGGCAATCTTCAAAAATGGCGTTTCGGTGGGTGGTTATAACGAAGTTTGAATCATAAATCGGGCCGCGCATAGCGGCAGGCGAGATATACTCGTCCCTACGAATCCCGCATGGCCGCGCCATTTTGTACGGGACGGATACTTCCGTCCCATTTCCAAGCGCGTAGCACGTTTATTTTTTCAAGGTTTATCCACCACGCCGAACAGGGCCAACACCATCAACCCCGCTAAAACAGCGCGACCACAATTTGAAATGCACCACCTAATTGTATTTGTTTAGCGCAGACAACTTATACCATTAACCACCACAACCACATTTGTCACACCCCCATACACCTTGGGCTACTCATCAGAAGTTTTCAAACTTTTTACCTGCGGCTAACATCTGATGACTTGGAAAACACCACAAAATTCTCTATAATCGCTTCAGGTCTTGCATTGTAGATACAGGATAGTCATGAACGCACAAGATTTGACTGGTAAGCAAGTTGGCCCATTTTTCTTAGAGCGCGTGGTTGGCGCGGGCGGCATGGGCACGGTTTATGAAAGTTATCAAGCAACGGTGCAACGCAAAGTTGCAGTAAAAGTGTTGCCCGATAGCCTTGCCCAACAAGAACACTACGTCGAACGCTTTAAGCGCGAGGTAGAACTGGCGGCCAAGCTAGAACATCCGCACATTTTGCCCATTTATGAGTTTGGAACCGATGGACAGTTGAGCTATATCGTCATGCGCCTAATGACGGGCGGCACACTTAGCCAGCGCCTGCGCCAAGACACGGCCCTTGCCATTGACGAGGCCCTAAAAGTAGCCCGCCAAATGTCCAGCGCCCTAGACTATGCCCACAGCGAAAACGTCATTCACCGCGACCTAAAGCCCAGCAATGTGCTGTTCGATAAAACAAGCAACGCCTACCTCTCTGACTTTGGCATTTCTAAGCTGTTGGGCGGTGCTGCCAGCGGCCTAACGGGTACGGGGCAATTGGTGGGTACACCCGCCTATATGGCCCCTGAACAATGGGAAGGCACGGCGG
>CAZLPC010000498.1:414-1076 GCA_964561305.1 uncultured Anaerolineae bacterium | reverse complement strand
CACCGATATTTATGCGTTGGGCATTTTGGCGTATGTAATGTTGGCCGGCAAAACACCCTTCGATGCGCCAACCCCACTGGGCTTGATGCGAAAACACATGTATGAAGACCCCACCCCCATCAGCGAGCTGCGCCCAGAACTGCCGCCCACCATTGATGCCGTAATCGCCATTGCACTGGCCAAGCGCCCCGAACGCCGCTACGCCTCGGCTCGGGCATTTGTTGAGGCCCTAGAAAGCGCGGCCCGCGGCGATGGCATGATCAGCTTGGACATGGGCGGCGGGCTGGCCGCCACGGTCATAGACGGCCCCAGCACCCCCGAGGATGACCATCGCACCGTCATCGGCGACCTCGACGACCGTAGCAGCACCAGCGTGGGGCGCAAAGCCGCCAAAAATGAGCGCGACGCTACCGTTACCCTTAACACCAGCCCGCCCACCAATCCTACGATGGAGCAGTCTGGCGTTATCAGTACGCCGCAACGCGGTGTTTTGGCCGGAATGCTGATCGCGGTGGTGGTGTTTGCGCTGATTGGGGCCGCCATTTTCTTTGCCCTAGATGCCAACGACGATGACGATGATAATGGTGAGGCCGCCGTGGCTGCACTCGTCACCAACGCCCAAACCGCCCTCGACAATGGCGACTTAGCGGTGGCCTTGGTGC